>CAIXGT010000028.1 GCA_903919105.1 uncultured Spartobacteria bacterium
AGCGGAAGCGGCAGGCAGAGCTCGCGCAATAAGGCCGTCGCCAAGTATCTGGTCAGTCGGGGCATAGGGACCTTCCTGATGGATCTCCTGAGCATTGAGGAAGAGCGGATTGATAATGTGACTCGTCATCTGCGCTTCGACATCCCCCTGCTTGCCAAGCGTCTCGAGTTGGCAACCCACTGGATACGCTCTCAACCCGAGTCGAGGGATCTGCCGCTCGGTTACTTCGGTGCAAGCACCGGTGCTGCGGCCGCACTCGTGGCCGCGGCAAAACTGCAGGATGAGATATCAGCTGTCGTCTCCCGGGGGGGGCGACCCGACCTGGCCGGCAGCGCCTTGGCAGACGTCACTGCCCCCACACTGCTGATCGTGGGAGGAAGAGACCCCGAGGTCGAAGATCTCAATCGGCAAGCTCTGGCACGCCTCTCCTGCAACAAAAAACTCTCGATCATCCCGGGGGCAACACACCTCTTCGACGAACAGGGTACCCTCGATAAAGTTCAGGTCCTGGCGGCCAACTGGTTTCTAAAGCAATTCCCCGTCCGGGAACCGATAACCATGATCAAGGGAGGAGAGTTCCGATGATGCGATTCCACGACAGAAAGAAGGCCGGCCAACTGCTCGCACTGCAGCTGGCGCGTTACAAGGGTTGTAGCGATGTACTCGTCCTTGCACTGCCACGAGGAGGAGTCCCGGTGGCCCAGGAGATCGCCTCAGTGCTTCATTGCCCACTTGATGTGCTCGTGGTGAGGAAACTGGGTGTTCCGGGACACGAAGAGATGGCCATGGGGGCCATCGCCACAGGTGGAATCCGCCTGATCAACCCGGATATTGTTTCCGCTCTCGGCATCACTCCCGAAGCCGTCGAGGATGTCGAGCGCAAGGAGGAGGCGGAGCTATTTCGCCGTGAGAGAAGCTATCGTGGAAACCGGGGCCCACTCGACACGAGCAACAAGACGATCATCTTGGTCGATGACGGCATCGCCACGGGAGCGACTATGCAGGCGGCGATCGCCTCTCTGAGACAGCGTCGTGTCAGGAAGATCATCGTGGCTTCTCCGGTCGCGCCACATTCGGTGGTCTTATCACTCCGTCGCGTGGCTGACGACGTTGTCACGATGTTGAATCCGGAAGACTTCGGCGGAGTGGGACACTGGTATGAGGATTTCTCGCAAACATCCGATGAGGAAGTGCAGCAGCTTCTAGAGGCTGACCATGAGAGCTCTCTAACCACGCGACATCTATGAAAACCGAGACTGAGATCCTTCGGAGATCCGTGATTCCCCTCACCGGCGGCCCCGATGATTTCGATCCGCTAATCGAACGGGCACGGAACAAGAGGGTGGTCCTTCTAGGAGAGGCCTCCCACGGCACGCATGAGTTCTACAAAGTTCGCGGCGAGATCACGAAACGCCTGATCCGCGATCTCGGCTTCAATGCGGTCGCTATCGAGGGAGACTGGCCCGATGCCTACAGGGTGAACCGCTACGTGCAAGGAATAGGCGGCGATCCGGAGGCAATCGATGCGCTCGGGGGATTCAAACGCTTCCCTCAATGGATGTGGCGCAATACCGATACCCTCGATTTTATTGGTTGGCTCAGGACCTGGAATGAATCTGTCGATGACGACCATCGAAAGGGACATCATGACGGGAAATTCGCAACGGGGTTTTATGGTCTGGATCTTTACAGCCTGAACGCCTCAATGAAGGCTGTGGTTGATTCCCTCCAAGAGATCGACGCGGCTTCAGCGAAGCGAGTAGCCACTCATTACTCATGTTTCGACCATTATGACAGTGACACTCAGCGCTACGGACTCCTGGCAGGCTCAGGGATGTCCGAGAGCTGCAGGCAGCAGGTAATTGCCGCGATCGCTGAACTCCAAGTCCGGAGAGAATCGTATCTGGGGCGAGACGGGACGCGTGCGGCCGACGATTTCTTCGATGCCGATCAGAATGCACGTCTCGTCCATGACGCGGAGGAGTACTACCGCACGATGTTCCGCCACGATGTCTCCTCGTGGAATCTCCGCGACAAGCACATGATGCGGACGCTGCTACTCCTGATGCACCATCTCAAGCAGACAAGACTCAGGGCGAAGGTAGTGGTCTGGGCCCACAATTCCCACCTCGGCAATGCCTCCGCCACCTCGATGAAGCAACGGGGGGAATTCAACATCGGCCAGCTTGTCCGGGATCATTTTCAAGAGGAGGCACTCGCCGTGGGATTCACGACGCATCACGGAACGGTCACTGCTTCCTCTGATTGGGATGGTCCCGCGGAGCGCAAGTGTGTCAGACCGGCTCACCCGGATAGCTACGAAGAATTCTTTCATGAAACAGGCATCCCCAACTTCTGGCTTGATTGCCAAGCCGATCCGAAAGTCGAGCAGATCCTACGGAACCCGCGTCTGGAGCGTGCCATCGGGGTGATCTACCGGCCCGAGACGGAACGCCAGAGCCACTACTTCAGGTCGACGCTGCCCGATCAGTTCGATGCCATCCTTCACTACGACGAGACCAGGGCGGTGGAACCACTGGAACGCACCGTGGAATGGACGACGGGCGAAGTCGAGGAGACCTACCCAACCGGGCTGTAAGAGACAGAGATTATCAGAAACTATCCCGCAGCCGTAACGGATGCGAATCAACGCCCGAGGGGATATGAAGACTCCCGCTGAGGCGCAGAGGCGCAGAGAAAAGAATTAAGAGTAAAAAAACTACTCGCCATCATTCACGCAATCCCATCCGAATCCTTTTTCTTCCCTCCTCCGCGCCTCTGCGCCTCTGCGGGAGTAATTCCTAAGTTTCCTGAATTCCACATTCATCATCCCATTTATCACCTTCATCCCTGTAAAATCATTTCAGCTCTCCGCGATTGCTAGCCCGGCCGTTGCTTCGCATCCGTTACGGCTGCGGGATTACTTCACCCTTCTGCCACTTCTTTTTTCAATGGCAGTAGCCAGGAGAAGAATGCGGCCATGGCGAGGGCAGTAACAATGATCCCAAGCGACCAGACTGTCGGGAAGTGACCATGGAAGTGAGGATCTAGCCAGAACATCTTCAGGCCCACAAAGCAGAGGATGAATCCGAGGCCGTACTTGAGGTAATGGAACTTGGAGGCCATTCCAGCCAGGAGAAAGAACAGAGCCCGTAGCCCTAGGATCGCGAAGATATTCGACGTGAACACGATGAAGGGTTCCTTCGTGATGGCAAAGATCGCAGGGACACTGTCGACAGCGAAAATGATATCGGTGAACTCGATGAAGATGAGCGTCAGGAGGAGCGGTGTCCCCATGAGGCGTCCCGATTCCCTGATGAGGAACTTCCCATCGTGCAGACCCGGTGATATCGGCAGGAACTTCTTCAGGAGGCGAAGGAGGACATTCTGAGC
>CAIXGT010000029.1 GCA_903919105.1 uncultured Spartobacteria bacterium
ACCTTCACACCCTCCCCAGAGATGAAGTCCTGCTGGTAGTCGTGGAGAGACTGACCCGCGATCAGGAACTCATCGTAGTTGGCCAGATTGTCATTGCGGGTCCAGCCCGGGTATTTCCTCAGCAGGAGAGCAATCGCTGAGGTGGGAAGCTTTTCCGAGAGGTATGCAAAGTCGAGATCCTCGCTCCGTCGGTGGCCAATCCTGAGTGTCAGGGCCGTTCCTCCGATCAGGATTCCACCCCTCAGAAGTGGTTCCACCCGCAGCTTCAGCCACAGATTTCGTGTCGGTTCGGGAAGCAGATCGAGATGAGAGGTCATGGGAGAACTCATCGTGACAAGGGGAGGGCCCTCTCCATATTGCGCAGGATCCGGGTGACCTCGGGTGCCGCGCTGTCGACTTCATCCGGCACCGCCGGGGATTGGGTGGTCAGCATCTCCCATTCACGCTTGAGGGCATCCAGACCGAATTCCCGGGCCAGTTCCAGCAACTGTCCGAAGCGGGGATTCAGAAGAGCCTTGCGGAGATAGATCTCCTTCGGGGCCTTGGAGTTTGACCAGACCAGTCCGGGGTGGCGCTTGTTGAGGGTGAGTGGGGATTCTTGGGTTCGGCGGGTGGGCGACATTTCCCGAAGGTCGAGTTGATAACCGATCGTCTTCGCCAACTTCAGCAGGTGATGAAGGGGGATTGTTCCGTGGGATTCGGCCCTCCGAAGCATCGAGAGCGAAAGACCGCTTTTGTGTGCGGCGACGGCCTGGGTGAGTCGGAGAGCCTTGCGTTTTTTGGCAAGGGCGCGTCCGATTGCCCGATGGGGCTCTGTTTTGGAAAGAGGGACATTCACACCCTAAAAAAACGCTCATATATGAGCGATTACAAGAGAAAAGTACGATTCTGTGCTACCCCGCACCCAACCTTCTCATTTTCGCGCCTTGGCGGCTTGGCGCAAGGCCCCCCCTCCCCATCTCCTATCTATTTGTCACAACTTAATTTTCCTCTTTTTATCTTTTTTACGTTGACCCTTTTCTCTTTTGGTGGGAAAAAGTGGGGCGTAGTGGAGGAAAGTGTTCTTTCTTCCCACTGCGCTCCCAATGACCAAAGCCACCTCCAAATCGATCACCTACGCCGGGACTTTCGAGAGGTCCATGGATGCGAAAAATCGTGTCACGATCCCGGCAGCTTGGTTGAGCGGGGGCCCGGATGAGTTCCATGCAATTCCCGGACCGTCGGGTGATTGCCTCATCGTGATGCCTCCCGAGGAGTTCGATTCGATCGAGTCGCGCATCGAGCAGAGCGGCGCTTCCGCGCCCGAACGACGCAAGGCGATCCGCGCATTTTATGGACAGGCGCGATCTGTTTCCGCAGACAGCAATGGCAGGGTCCTTCTTCCCGATGAGCAATGCGATTCCGTGAAGCTCAAGGGAGATGTCGTGCTGGTCGGCGGCCGTAGCCGTTTTGAAATCTGGAACGCCAAACGCTGGGCCGTCGTAAGTGCGGAGGAATCCGCATCCTACCGTCAGGTGGCCGAGTTGATCGGTCTCTGAGCCGCATGAACCGATGACCCGCATCCAACACAAACTTAGACGCAACAGATTTCTCAGGGCCCATCACGACCTCGCGACGACAACGTTCTCTCTTTTCACACCTTCCACCCCTTTCATGAGCACCTCTTTCCGCCACGAACCCGTTCTGGCCAAGGAGGTCGTCGAATTCCTGCGCCCCGCTCCCGGCCGTACCATCATCGATGGGACCCTGGGGGGGGGAGGCCACAGCAGTTTACTGCTG
Organism: uncultured Spartobacteria bacterium; assembly: GCA_903919105.1. The sequence continues at coordinate 1,780 of CAIXGT010000029.1, forward strand.
AAGGGCGGGGCGCGGGTTATCGGTTTTGATCGCGATCCGGAGGCTCTGTCACACACACGTGAGTTTCTTGTCTCCCATGGTGAAAGCTTCACCGCAGTGGAGGGGAATTTCACCGGTGCGATAGAAGCCTTGGCAGCCCTCGGAATCAGTCAGATCGACGGGGTATTACTCGACCTCGGGGTGTCTTCCCACCAACTCGACACTCCGGAGCGAGGTTTTTCCTTCCAGCGTGAAGGACCTCTCGACATGCGCATGGGAAACTCTGGGATGACCGCTGCCGACTTGGTGAACACGGCACCTGCGCCAGAGCTTGCCCGCATCTTCCGTGAGTATGGCGATGAGCCCCGTGCCATTCAGTTTGCGGCACGCATAGCCCGGGCGCGTGAGAAAAAACAGATTGTGAGCACCGCAGAGCTTGCCGAGTTGATAGCCGCCGGACGCACGGGCCCCCGTCACCCTGCGACCCGTGTCTTTCAGGCGCTCCGCATCGCCGTGAATGACGAAATCGGGTCGCTGGAGCGTGCATTGCCCGTGTTTACGTCCCTTCTGGCACCTGGAGGGCGGCTGGCCGTCATTACCTTCCACTCGCTCGAGGACAGGATCGTAAAGCATTTCTTCCGTCGTCACGCCATGAGCGAGATCGACGATCCCACATGGCCCGCTCCGCGTCCCAACCCCGAATACCTTTTTGAGGCGCTCACCCCGCGATCGGTGACAGCCTCGCCGGGAGAGCTTTCCTCCAATCCCCGTTCGCGCAGCGCCCGACTGAGGGTTGTTGAACGACTCGGATCAACCTTAACGCTAAAACAGGGAGTCCAACCATGAGCGTGAATCGCCGCCGCACCACGAACACGATCGAGGTGAATTTTCTCGCAAGGTGGCTTGTCATCGTTTTTCTGATAGGCCTTGCGGGGCTTTTCTTCGTCTATCTCAAGAACCAGCAGCATGCTGTCGGCAACCAGTCGCGCCTAATCGAGGCTGCCCTCCGGGAGGAGGAGGCCAGGGATGAGGCGCTGAAGGCGAAGATCACATCCATGACCTCACGCGGGGCTCTGCAGCACCGCCTGGACGATGGATACATAACTCTTCAGGCGATTCGCGACACGGCGATCGCCCGCATCACGCCGCCCGCTCCGGCTGAAGTTGATGGGGTTCTGCGCACGGCCTCGCGCGATCCGGAAAGCCGGTTCGGTCCCGGGGTTCCCCAGCGCTCCGTTAACAGGTGAAGAGTATGTGCGGGCGCATCGGGGTTGTCTGCGCCCTGCTGGTCCTCATCTTTACCGCCTTTGCCTGGCGGTTGATCCACCTGCAGATCCTCAAGCACGACTATTATCAAGAAATAGCCGCCAACAAGAATGATAGCAGAAAAGTGATCCCGGCACGTCGCGGACGGATTCTCGATAGGAACGGCGAGGAACTTGCGGTGAATATTCCCGTACAGATGGTCTATGCCGATGGCTCTCATATCCATGATCCGACAGCACTTGCCACGTTAGCGGCTCCGTTTCTGGAAGTGCCCGTCAAGGAACTTACGGAGAAGCTCACGACCAAGAGCAAGTATGTGGTGATCCGCAAGGGGGTCTCCGAAGAGAAGGCTCAGGACATGATGAGGGCAATTGAGAAAGCGAATCTCCATGGCCTCTATCTTCAGGAGGGATCCGTGAGGAGTTATCCTAACGGGGAGATGCTCTGCGATGTGTTGGGATATGTCGATCACACGGGGCATGGGGCCGATGGGATCGAGAAGACCTGCGATGCTGCCCTGACTGGCCAGGAGGGGTTCCGAATGATCGAACACGACCGTAAAGGAAGGGAGATCGTGGTCTATCGGGGTCAGGAACAATCTCCCGAGAACGGATCGGACATCCGTCTCTCCATCGACATGGGTCTGCAGGCGATTGCGGAGCGCGAGGTCGACGAGGCCTACAAGACGAATCATCCCGCCTCGGCGACAGCAATTCTGGCCGATCCCAACACCGGCGAGATCCTGGCGCTGGCCAGCAGACCGAACTACGACCCGAACAAATTCAACGAAGCAAAGCCTGATCAAATGCGTAATCGCGCCATCTCGGACATGTACGAACCGGGATCGGTCTTCAAGATCGTCGTGACATCAGCCGCCTACAACGAGGGGATCGTCGACGACAAGACTCGGATCTTTTGTGAGAATGGACACTTTTCCTACGGGGGGAAGATCATCAAGGACCACCATGGTAGCGGCGACCTAAGTATTCCCGAGATCCTCATGAAGTCCTCCAACGTCGGTGCCGCCAAAATCTCGCTGAAAATGAAGGACCAGATGTTCTATGACTATGTCAGGAAATACGGATTCGGTACCCGTACTGGAATCCCCCTTCCTGGTGAGATCTCGGGGCTAGTAAATCCTCCCCACCGTTGGGATATGCTGACAAAGACGCGTATGGCTTTTGGCCAGTCAATTAGCGTGACACCGATCCAGATGGTCATGGCGATGTCCGCGATTGCGAACGGCGGCAAACTTCTGAAGCCAAAACTTGTTCTGAGCATGGGGGAGGGTAGCAATGAGCTTCAGGAGCCACCTGTAGCCCAAGTAGTGAAGTCGGAGAGCGCCAACTACATCGCTAATGCGCTGGAGAAGGTTGTCGGCAACCAGGGAACGGCACCGTTGGCCCGGATCGAGGGATATCGCGTGGCCGGCAAGACGGGCACCGCACAGAAAATCAGTCCCCACGGCGGTTACCTGGAGGGGCGTTACATTGTCTCGTTCGCGGGCTTCTTTCCCGTCAATAAACCGAAAATTATGGGCATCGTCATCGTGGATGATGCCAAACTGGGCGAGACAGCAAATTACGGCGGTTCGGTGGCCGGCCCTGTCTTTGCAAAAATCGGAGAAAAAGCCGCGCGGCATCTCGATATGGATCCCGAAACTGCGTACTCAGTATCCAAGCAGGGTTCTAGCACCACCGCCGTGAGTCTCCGGTGAATATTCCTGCCATGAATCTAGAAACACTCATTCAATCCACTCCTGTGATCTCCGTCATGGGGAGTCCTGATGTAACGGTCTTGGGCCTGAGTTGCGATTCCCGATCTGTCCGGGCCGGTGATCTCTTTATTGCGATTCCAGGATCCAGTGAAAACGGAATCCACTTTGTCAGGGAGGCGATCGCAAGGGGAGCCATTGCGGTCGTGACATCTGAAGACATTTCCCGAAATGAGATCCCTTCGATAGCAGGGGTTCCTGTTGTGAGGGTTCCCGATGCTCGTGTGGCGATGGCCGCCCTTTCGGCAGCCTTCTACGGACATCCCTCCGCATCGCTTGCCGTGGCTGGTGTCACCGGAACGAACGGCAAGACAACCACGGCCTGGATTATCAGGCATCTCTGCGATGCAGTCCGCCGTCCTTGCGGGCTTGTCGGGACGATTGAGTATGTCCTTCCGGGTATTGTCGAACCTGCTTCCAGGACCACGCCCGAGTCGATCGACCTGCAGCGGATGCTAGCCATCATGAGGGATGGGGGATTTCGGGCAGCAGCCCTTGAGGTCTCCAGCCATGCGCTGATGCAGCATCGCGTTGGAGGGGTCGAGTTCGACGCCGCCATCTTTACCAATCTCACCCAGGATCATCTCGACTACCACGGATCCATGGAGGAGTACTTCGAGGCAAAGCGCCTGCTCTTCACGGGACTTGCGAAGCAGACCAAGAAAAAAGGCCGAGCGATCATCAACTCCGATGACCGTTACGGGCATCGTCTACTCGACCGTATTCAGGGTGTCCCGATCATCACCTACGGTCAGGGAAGCAGCTGTCATTTCCGTGCCAGTGACATTGCTTACACCGCGACTGGCACCATCTTCCGATTGGATGCCAAGGGAAGAAGCTATCTGGTCCGGACTCCGCTGATCGGTCTCTTCAATGTTTACAACACCGTCGCCGCACTAGCCGCCACCTCGGCTATGGGACTTGAACTGCGCCGTGCCATTGCCGCTGTCGCAACGATCCCCCAGGTTCCGGGACGCCTGGAGCGCGTTGCTGTTAAGCGAAATTTCCAAGCCTTTGTTGACTATGCCCACACGCCCGATGCGTTGGTGAATGTGCTCAGCACGCTCCGACAACTGAACCCCGCCCGAATCATCACGGTTTTCGGTTGCGGTGGTGACCGTGACCGGGCCAAGCGTCCTCTCATGGCGGCTGCCGTAGAGCAGAATTCGGATCGCGTGATTCTGACCTCCGACAACCCCCGCGGCGAGGATCCGCTGGAGATCATGAACGAGGCAGCAGGAGGCTTCCGTGCCCAGGGCCACGAAAGCTATGTCGACCGTGAAAGCGCCATTAGGCGTGCTGTGGAGATCGCGGCGCCAGGGGATATCGTGCTGGTGGCGGGCAAGGGGCACGAGGATTACCAAGAAACAGAGTCCGGCCGTCACCCTTTTGACGATGTCAGGGTCACTGCCCACGCGATGGCTGGGAAGGAGTTTGATGAAAGGGAGGAAGCGAGACGATGAATCCGCTTTCCCTTTCCGAGATAGCCGGAATGTGCGGCGCAGCTCTTATTGCAGGCAACCCCGAAAGCATGGTGCGCCGTGTCAGCAAGGATACGCGTTCGATCGAGGCCGGTGATCTCTATGTCGCACTCAGGGGGGAACGTTTCGACGGGAATCAATTCATCGCTGAAGCCGCAGCAAAGGGAGCTGTTGCAGCTCTCTGCGACGGTGAACCTCCGGTGGGTTTGCCTCAGGGGTTTGGTATTCTGAGCACGCCTGATTCCATGACAGGACTCGCACTCCTTGCCTCAGCGTGGCGCTCCAGCCTAACACTGCGTGCCATTGCCATCACCGGCAGTAGCGGCAAGACCTCCGTGAAGGATTTTACGGCGGCTGTGCTTCGCTCATCACTACGCACAACAGCCACTCTGGGTAATCTGAACAACGAGATCGGTCTTCCTCTCTCCATCCTGGCGGCCGATCTGGAGGATGAAGCTGCCGTCTGGGAGATCGGAATGAATCACCGTCGTGAGATCGCACCGCTTGCCGGATTGGCCAAGCCGGAGATCGGGATCATCACAAATGTAGGAACCGCCCACATCGAGCATCTCGGGAGTCGTGAAGAAATCGCGGCCGAGAAGGGAGATCTTCTAGAGAAGCTGCCGTCCGGAGGGTGCGCGATTATTCCGGCTGAGGATGATTTTTCCAAAGAGCTCGCTTCCAGAACATCGGCCCGGGTCTTGCAGGTTGGGTTCGATCGGGGGGACCTCAGGGCCACGGGGATTCGATACGGCCTGGATGAGACACGTTTTGTGATCGAGGGAGAGTTCGGGAGAGCCGAAGCCCTTCTCCCTGTGCCGGGTCGGCATATGGTCGGCAATGCCCTCCTGGCGATTGCGGCGGGATTGCAGTGCGGCATCACGCTGGAGAAGTGCGTTTCGGGACTCGCTGGTGTCACCTTGACTTCAGGACGACTAGCCAAGGTGATCCGGGCTGGAGTGACTTTTCTGGACGATACCTACAATGCGAATCCCGAATCGATGATAGCCGCTCTTGAGACGCTTGAGGGACTTTCCATGCCGGGTCGCAAGATTGCTGTTCTTGGCAGGATGGGGGAATTAGGAATTCATGCGGCTACGGGATACGAAAGCGTAGGCAATAAGGCCGCTACCGTACTCTCCACGCTGATCACCGTAGGTGAAGAAGCTTCCGCAATCGCTGATGCGGCTACGAAGGCAGGGCTTTCGGATGTGCGCGTCGTTTCTGACAATGCTGCGGCCGCCCAACTTCTCTGCTCATTTGCCACTCAGGGCGACCTAGTCTTGCTGAAAGCAAGCAGAAGCGCACGTATGGAGGAAGTCCTTCAACACTTCAACTGAACATCCAACCCATCACACGATGCTCTATTATCTGTCACAATTCGGATCTCTCCTGCACGGGATGGAGATCGGGAAAGCCCTGAATGTTTTTCAATACATCTCCTTCCGCGCTCTCTGCGCTGGACTCACTTCCTTCCTGATCTGCCTGATGTTCGGCAACACGGTCATTCGCCGCCTGGTCGAACTGAAGCTCGGCCAACCGATCCGAAGCGCCGAGGAAGTTCACCGACTCAACGAACTTCATGGCGGAAAGAAGGGAACCCCAACCATGGGGGGTATCCTGCTCATTGCGGCCGTGGTTCTTTCCACTCTGATCTGGGCTCGTCCTGACAACCCTTTTGTCTGGATCTGTCTCATCACGGTCCTCTTTCTTGGAGCGCTCGGATTTTATGACGATTGGCTGAAGGTGACGAAGAAAAGTTCGGCAGGCATCAGTAGTCGTCTCAAGTTTTTTCTTCAATGCATCCTCGCGGCTGGAATCACTGCATTCTTTCTCCTCTCCCCCTCACTGGCCAAGCAGGCGCAGCAACTCTATATCCCGTTCATGAAGGGCCCTGTTTTAAGCCTCGGCATCTTCTGGACCTATATTTTCTATTTGCTAATCATCGTCGGATCCTCGAACGCGGTGAACCTCACCGACGGACTCGACGGGCTAGCCTCGGGTTGCACGGTCATGGCTGGAATCTGCTTCGGTGTCTTTACCTACCTTGCCGGAAACAGCAAGGCAGCCCTCTATCTTCAGATTCCGTATTATGGCTATTCGGGCGAACTAGCCGTTGTCAGTCTGGCACTGGCTGGGGCGGCACTCGGGTTTCTCTGGTGGAACTGCCATCCAGCAAAAGTCTTCATGGGTGACACGGGGTCCCTGGCGATCGGAGGTCTGCTTGGTGTGCTCGCCATCTGCTGCAAGCAGGAACTGATGCTTGCCATCGTCGGAGGGGTTTTTGTCGCTGAGGCGCTCTCGGTCATCCTTCAGGTAGCCAGCTTCAAGTTGACTGGGAAACGCATCTTCAAAATGTCGCCGCTACACCACCATTTCGAACTTTCCGGATGGAAGGAAAACACAGTCACGGTGCGATTCTGGATCATGGCCATTGTGTTCGGACTTCTTGGCATCGCCACCCTGAAGCTGCGCTGACCGGTGCCCATGAACGCCTCATCCAATCCCTACATCGGCAAGAAGGCCGTCGTCCTCGGCTTGGGGAGAAGCGGTCTCGCCGCTGCGCGCTTGCTCAAGCGCTCCGGTGCCGAGGTGACAGTCTGTGACAGTGGGGAATCGTCTGTTCTTAGCGAACGGGCGGAACTCCTGCGTAAGGAAGGGATCAGCGTTCTCACGGGAGCTGATGCCGCGCGGGATTCCATTATTCATGACATCGCGGTCTTGAGCCCGGGGATCGAGGAGACGGCGCCGATCGTTGTGAATGTCATAGGAAAGCGCATTCCCCTGATCGGTGAGCTCGAGCTGGCTTTTACTCTCTGCCCTTTTCCAGTGGTGGCGATCACCGGCACCAATGGAAAAACCACCACCACGGAACTCACCACCCTTATGCTCCGTGGGTCGGGGCTCCGTGCTGCTTCCTGCGGGAATATTGGAACCCCCATGTCGGAGCTTCTGGACGGCGGGATCGTATGGGATGTGCTGGTTGCCGAGGTCAGCTCGTTCCAGCTTGAGACCATCAGAACATTCCGCCCGAGGGTCTCCGCATGGCTCAACCTCAGTCCCAACCATCTCGACCGCTATCCCTCAATGCACGAGTATCGCGAAGCAAAGCTCAGAATCTTTGAGAATCAGACCGCAGAGGATTGGGCGGTGATCCCTGCAGATACAAAGGATCTCGATCTTTCCAAGATCAAGGCGAAGAAGATCACCTTCAGTACCACGGATCCATCGGCAGATCTTTCTCTCAATAACAATCTCAGGATCCAGCATGGTGGGAAAGTGCTGCTCGATCTGTCCACGACCCGGCTCCGCGGTCCCCACAATGCCGCCAATGTCATGGGTGCCTTTGCTATCGGCATCGCGCTCGGTGCCGATACGAGCATGATGGCCGATGCGATCCGGGAGTATACGCCGCCGGCTCACCGCTGTGAATTCATAGCGGAGGGTGATGGCAATGGCATGAGCTGGATCAATGATTCCAAGGCTACGACCCTCGATGCCATGGAGCAGGCGATCCGCTCCGTGACGGGACCTCTCATCTTGATCGCCGGTGGGAAGGATAAGGGTTTTGAGTTCCTACCCATCGCCAACCTGGTCCGTGAGCGTGTGAGTCTGGCGATTCTTATTGGTGAGATGCGCCATCGGATTGCAAGGGATTGGGCGCCTCTTCGTTGCCTCAAGGCAGAGAGTCTCCAGGAGGCGGTTTTGACCGCTCAAAAAGAAGCCAAACCCGGAACGACTATTCTTTTCTCACCCGGCACCTCCTCCTTCGATATGTTCCGCGATTATGTGGAGCGCGGGGAGACATTCAGAAGGCTTGTGAAGGAATCCATGGGCACAGGGGTTTTCCTCGCTCAAGGAGGCGCACACAACCCCTAGAATAAATAATCTTTTAGCTCTTCAATAACCACAATACCTAGTAAATATAATAATATACACTAACCCATGAATCCGATGACTCCTAAACGTACCCGTCGGCTCCGCGCTCGCGCCGCAACCATGCACGCTCCAGAAGAGGAGTTCGAGGACTATGGTCCCGAACCGAACATGAAGCTCTCCCATGCCTTCCTGGTGGTTCTTCTTCTTCATGTGGTGGCTGTGGGCGGACTCTACGCCTTTAATTCCATGAAGGCCGGAAAGGTCTCTCCCACCAAGACAGCTCGCTCCATCGAGCCTGCGACCCCTCAACAGCAGCCATCGAACAACCAAGGTCCCGGTAACACCGGAGGTTCTGGTTCTGGTCCAGGCGAAGAGCCTCCAGCTCCTACCAAGGCTCCCCTTGTCGCCAAAGTGAGCGAAGCTCCTAAGTCAATAAAGGCCGCTACCGAAAGATCAGCCCAGCAGACGAAGCAGGCCTCGACTGCAACCACGGCGTCCACGGCTCCGAGGGGATTCCTGGCAAGCGCCAGGAGCATGGTTGGTAAAACCCTTGGCGCTTCGGGCCTTGGTGCCGCTGCTGTGTCAACGTCATCCGCACAGGAACCCGCGACTGTAACTTCCCCGGCAACTCAAGCCCCTCAGCCATCCCACGTGGCAGTCTCATCTGGAATTCCTGCAACAGCAAACACTTACATGGTCAAGGCGGGAGACACTCTCACGCGCATTGCCTCCTCATTGGGAGTGGCGATTCCCGAACTCGAAAAGGTGAACGGAATGACGGAAAAGTCCGTGCTTCAGGTCGGCCAGATCCTCAAGGTTCCGGCCAAAGCGATGAGTCAGGCAGTTTCTGATGTCTCGGCCCAGGCCGGAAAGGTTGTGGAAGGGGTGCAGCAGGCGCCTGCTGCGGTAGTCGGTGCAGTCACCTCAGCGACTACAGCCCTTACGGGAGCAAATCCCGCCGCGGGTGCCGCTGCGGTAGCGGCACCTGTTGAGGATCAGGGACCGACCACGGAGTACACCGTCGTCAAGGGAGACAGCCCTTACAAGATTGCCAAGAAATTCAAGATCACGCCCGATCAGCTCATGAAAGCGAACGGCATCACCGATCCGAAGAAGATCCAGATCGGTCAGAAGCTGAAGATTCCCACCTCCGCTGCGTCATCGAAGAAAGAGGCCCAGTAACCGTCTCTAGAACCCTCTCGTCAACGCCCCAGAGCCCTTCAGAATCCAGGAGCCGTGCAGCGCAGCAGCATCTACCTCCTCCTGATCTCGGTGGTCGGGCTGCTTGCCCTTGGGGTGGTGATGCTTTTTAGCACGAGCGCTTATGCCCAGGAGAGTCACGGTGACATCTACTACTTTGTCAAAAAGGATATCTTTTGGCTGATCATCGGCATGGGGGTCTGCGTTGTGGGCGCGATGACCGATTATCATCTCTGGCAACGCACCTGGAAAATCTGGTTCGG
>CAIXGT010000030.1 GCA_903919105.1 uncultured Spartobacteria bacterium
CTAACACTTCAGGTCATTTTTGGCATTCACTGGCAGGCTCTTCTTCTCTGGCTGAAAGGCCTCACGGCTCGCCGCAAGGAAGCCCTTCCTGAACTGCAACGCGAAGTCCACAGGCCCCATAAATCTCTCGCCAACCATCCCTCTTCCTGTGCCCACTCTGCTACCAATACAGATTTCAAAAATTCCACAGATCACCAATCCAATTGATGAGCACTCCAGAAACAGACCCCAATACAGAATTCCTCAAGAGCATTGCTCTATGCCTCAAATCGATCCAATCGACCCTCGAGAGCCTCACAGGCGCTGTCGAGGGAGTGGCTGAGTCGATCGAGAAGGCTCATGAACCCGAGGGCGACCTTGGCGTCCATCTTGTCGCTTCACTGAAAGAGCTCACCTCTGCGCTGCTGAAGCGGGCCCAGCAGGAGCGTAACCCTCAATCCCAGCAGCAAGGACAGCGCCAGCAAAATCAGCAAGGTGGCAGTGGGAGTGGCCGGCGCGACGGTAACCAGCGGGGACGCCAGCAGGAGAACCGTCAACCTTATCAGCCCCAGCAAGATCGCGATCAGACAGATCGTACGGAGGACCGGCACCAGGATGATCGCCATCCGGGCGATTTCGAGGAGCATGAGGGACAGGTTCCTTCCTACCGGGAAGATCGGGGGGATTCAGAAATCGAAAACCGGCACGAAAAGTCTGAGGAACCGGCTAATTCAGCTAATACGGCCAAGCCGGATGGAGAATCAACTACAGTTCCAGCCAAGCAGCCCCGACCAAATTCACGTCCCAACCGCCGCCGCGGGGGGAAATAAGGCGGGCAAGCTACCGGCAGCTTAGAACGACTTCTATTTATTCTGCCGCTTTGCAGAAAGTGAAAATTATCGCGCAGAGGCGCAGAGACGCAGAGGGTAAAGACAAATACACGGGGACGAGTGAGCACTGACGCGATGCTCAATAATGATTCAAGGCGTTACTCTTGTCTTAAATCCTCTCTGCCTAATTGCTTGTACTTAGGTGCCTGTGTTTCTGTGCATCCGTTGCAGGCAGCCTAAAAAAACTCTGCGCCTCTGCACTAGTACTTTCATTTTCCGACAGCCATGGTGATTTCACCAAAAACATCAGATTTAACAGATGATACTCTAGAGTAACTGGCAGGATTCTACAAAACGTCTCACCTTCTCCGGATCCTTACGGAAGCGGATCGGTTTTCCGGACTCGTCGAGCAGGTTGGTGGCTGTGCAGGTATCGGCACCGGCAGGTTGCGTGAACCTCAGCCCCTCGGCCACATTCTCGGGAGAGAGACCCCCGGCGAGGATCACCGGAATGTGACTTTGATTCACAAGATCACGGGCCACATCCCAGTCGCAGAGCTTGCCGGTGATGCCCACATGCCCAGAGACCGGTTGGGCCTCGCCACCCACGAGCAGCGTATCGGTCAGAAACCAGTCGCTGGATCCTTCCAGCAGTCGTCCGAGCTCCAGTGTCGGCACATGCGATCCCAATCTGGGCGGTGCGATGGGAATCGTCCTCATGATCTCCACATGGGGGAATCGCTCCTTCACTCCTTGCTGCAAAAGGATCGCCGCGGCGACAGCCACCTCATCCACAGCCGCTTCACGGTTCAGCCCATCGCAGAAGTGAATAATGTCGGGCTGGTACCAGTCGATCACGCGATGAACGGCATCCGGATCGGCAAAGAGGGGAATAATACTGCTCTTGCGGCCAGCCTTGCGGATCACACTCACGGATTCCCTCAGCGCTGGGATCATCCACTCCTCGGGGGCAAGAATCACCCCACCGATATGGTCAACCCCACACTCAGCCATTTGTGCCGCTTCCTTCGGCTCCTGAATCTCGTAAATCTGGATAATCATAAGAGCGGCATGATTTGCAGAGAGAGGACACTTACCGAAGCAAAAAGAGGCGACTAAATAAAATCTCACACGGTTTCAACTGAGTTATGGCCACAAGATGCACAGAATGCACATGGGATGTGATTGCTCCTGCGCGACTCCCACAACAAATACATGAGCGTTGTGCGCTAATTCCCCTTTTGTGTTTTTTGTGCCTTTTGTGGCTATTTCTTTTCTTAGGATACCTTAAGAGCAACTGAGAAAACTAAGCTTATCACGACACTATGCGAAAAATCATCCACATCGACATGGATTGCTTCTATGCGGCCGTGGAGATGCGTGAGCGGCCTGAATTAGCTGGTCAACCCATTGCCGTAGGTGGAGGTAGCCCCCGAGGGGTGGTCACGACCTGCAACTACGAGGCTCGTAAATTCGGGATCCGCTCGGCCATGCCGGGATTCATGGCTCGAGAACTCTGCCCTCAGCTGCTCTTTCTGCCACTCAGGTTCGAACTCTACCGCGCCGCCTCCCAGCAGATCCGAGGAATCTTCCGCGACTACACCCCACTGGTGGAGCCGCTCTCTCTGGACGAGGCCTATCTCGATGTGAGCGCCTTATCGGAGCAGGGGCGTTATGCCTGGGACATTGCGAAGGAAATCCGGGCCCGGATCCTGGAGGAGACGGGCCTGACCGCATCAGCCGGCATCGCCCCGAACAAGATGCTAGCCAAGATCGCCAGCGACTGGCGCAAGCCCAACGGCCAGTTCGCCATCTTGCCGGAGCAGGTTCAGGAATTCATGGCAGCGCTCCCCGTGCGAAAGATCTGGGGGATCGGTCCCAAGAGCGCCGAGCGGTTTGCAGAGCGCGGCATCTTGACCTGCGCTGATCTCCAGAAAATGACCTTATCAGAAATGGTTCTGCAGTTTGGGAAATGGGGAGAGGAGCTTTATCGCCTCTGCCGTGGAGAGGATGA
>CAIXGT010000031.1 GCA_903919105.1 uncultured Spartobacteria bacterium
CGACGTGCATGGTTGCGCCTCGGAGTTGGAAAAACTGCTCAAGGCAGCTGAGATCACCAAAGAGGATGATCTCATCACTGTAGGCGATCTGATCTGCAAGGGGCCGGATAGTCGTTCGGTCATGCAGTGGGCGATGAGCACACCCAACCTGCGCTGTGTCCTTGGAAATCACGAAGCACGGTTACTGGGCCGATGGATTGCCGGAGAGGTCCCTAAGCCGAGCTCTTCTGATGAGCAGACCACCCGTCAGATCGGAGACTGCTTTGAAAAGTCGATGAGTTTTATCGAGTCATGGCCGCTCTATGTGAAGGGCGACGAATTTTGCGTCGTTCATGCCGGTATCGACCCTCGGATTCCGAAACTGGCAGAGCAGTCGAGGCATGATCTTCTGACGATACGGATTCCCGAGGGGATGGATATTCCCTGGTACGAGGCCTACACGAAGGAGCGACTCATTGCCTTTGGACACTGGGCCAGACGTGATCCTATCATCCGTCCGAATGCGATCGGTCTCGACTCGGGATGTGTCTACGGAGGAGCACTCACGGCGCTTATCCTCCCCGAGAGGCGTCTCGTCAGCGTTTCTGCGGCCAAAGAATATCAAACGCACGCAGCATTGAAGTGAACGAATCAGTTCAACACACAACCCATCCGCCGATCCGTCTGAGCGGGTTTCTTGGTGGCGTCTTCCTCACGCAGCTTGTCGATAGCGCCCTACATCTTGCTCAACCCCTGCTCCTGGCCAAGCTTTCCGGTTCTCTCGGAGGGGCCGCTTTCTTTTCTGCTTTTGACACCGGCATTCATATGCTCGGCACCTACATCAGCGGATGGCCCACCGAGAAGTTCGGCGCCCGACGCGTCCTTGTTGTGGCGACCTTTCTCCGTGGCTTGGCGTTGGCAGGAGTCCCGATTTCGATGCTCTCCGGCTTTCTGAGTCTCTGGTGGGCGATGGGTTGCTACACCTTGGAGGCCCTGATCAGGGGCTTTGTCGACACATCGGTGCACACCATCCCTCTGGAACTGGCCCGTCATCGCGCCGACCAACTCGACAGGATCAATTCACGCTACGAACTGACCTTTGATCTCGGTGGCGTCGCAGGTCCCCTGATCCTCGGCGGACTGATGATATGGGGAGGCAAGATTGTTCCCCATATCCTCATCCCTGTTGGCTTCGCGCTCTCCTCGGCCGCCTACTTCTTCATTCCCGAGAGGAGTGGAAGTCTGACCAAAGGGCCGGCTGATCACTCCCACGGAGGCACCTGGACGGGTATCAAATACATCTTCACGCGCCAACCGCTCCTCATTACCTGCATCGGCCTGATGTCGTTCAATATCTACCCGCTACGCAAACTCCTGAGTGCTTTCTTTGCCAAGGGGCTCCTTCATAAGTCGGCTTCCGTAGGCCAAATCGGCGCCGCCTTTGCCCTTGGCGGAGTTGTGGGAGCGCTGATCTATGCGGTGACGAAGCATAAGGATTCAGGAGGAAAGTGGGTTGCGCTCGGTGCTATGGGAACCTTCATTCTGGCTATTGGTTGGTTGCCTGCAAATCTCTGGGTTATGACGGCTGTGGTGTTCCTTTTTGCAGTGGCTAATGTCTGTGCCCGCCTGACCTTGACGAAGAAACGCCAGGAACTCACCCCGCTCGAACATGCCGGCGGCGTGACCTCGGCCTCGCAGTTCGGGGTAAACGCCGTTTCGGTAGTCGTGAAGACGCTTGTCGGAGCCGCGTTCTCCGCCGGTCTTGGCGCCTACGGGGCCTTTGCCGTAGTCGGCGGGATCCTCGCGCTCATGGGTGCCGGGCAGTTTGTGCTGGCAAGGTACATGCCCAAACTCCGCGAGGCTTCACACTCCCATGCCTGATAAGATCGACATGTCTTTGCCGTCGGAAATAGCGATTTCCTGCACGACCCTTCTCGGGTAAGGTTTTCTGACCACATTTTTTATTTCAAATTTATGAGTACCGCCACCCACCCACTGCAGGATCAAGTTGCCATTGTCACCGGAGCCGGACGCGGGATCGGTGAATCCATTGCCCGTTATTTTGTCGAGGCTGGTGCCAAGGTGGCAGTCGTAAGCAGAAGCGAGGAAAACTCCTCCAAGGTCGCGGCTGCGCTAGAAGCAGTCCGCCCTGGATCTGCACGCGCTTATGCCGTCGATGTAGCCGATTTTGATGCCGTCCAGAAGGTAGGAGAGCAGATTGTAGCCGACTTTGGCCGTGCTGACATTCTGGTAAATAATGCGGGAATCACCCGGGACAATCTCCTTATGCGCATGTCCTCTGAGGAATGGGATGCCGTTCTCGACACTAATCTCAAAGGAGCCTTCAACTTCGTTCGCTCCGTTCTGCGTACCATGATCAAGCAGCGCTCTGGACGTATCATCAACATCAGTTCCGTCAGTGGTCTCATGGGCCTTGCAGGTCAGACTAATTATGCTGCCAGCAAGGCCGGCATGATCGGTCTTACCAAGGCTCTCGCGAAGGAAGTCGCGAGTCGTGGCATCACGGTCAATGTGGTGGCCCCTGGATTCATCGAGACCGACATGACTGCCGTTCTCAATGAGGAGATCCGCAAGGGAGCCCTTGCGCAGATTCCTCTTTCCCGTTTCGGCCAGCCCGAGGACATCGCCTCCACAGTCGCTTTCCTCTGCAGTCCAGCAGCCGGATATATTACCGGTCAGGTCCTGGCGGTAGACGGCGGCATGTCGATGTAGGGAAAGGATGAATTATGAATGATGAGGGATGAAAAAGGCGTCTGCGTTCAGACTTTTTCTCCCAGTTTCATACTTCATCATTCTGACTTCATAATTTTCTCCTAATGCTTCTCC
>CAIXGT010000032.1 GCA_903919105.1 uncultured Spartobacteria bacterium
CTATCTCTGGAAGCAGACCTGGATGCTTGACGAGGCATTTCTCAAGGCACGGCTTCCCATCCGGCCGATGATCCGGTTTTGGTTGGGCGAGGTGTTGAAGAAGCTGCATCACTTGGTTGCCTTTTCCTACACCTCCGAGCCCGCCTGGAAGCAACTCCTGGACGTTCTCTATGACCCTGCAGAGGCCGATCAAGCGCCGCTCGATTACATTGCCTTCGACTACTATGATCCGTTCATCGCCCACGCGCTCCGCTGGCCCCGGTGGAACGATCTGTTTCACAAGCACCGTCATCAGCATGTGCCGATACCTCCTCCGTTCCATGAACGACTGCTCGAGAGCATCACCAACAAATGGTGGGACTGGCGACTACTGCCAGAGGGGCTGACATTCTTCGTAACCATCCTGGAGCGCTTCAACTTGCCGATCATGATCGCGGAGAACGGCATCGCCTACCGCTCTGATCCGCGCCGTCACTACGGCAGGAGGGATAATCTCCTAAGGAGTGATTTTCTGCGCAGTCACATCGCGGGGGTGAAGGAATTGAAGTCCGAGGGTTGGCCTCTTATCGGCTATTTCTACTGGTCGCTCATGGATAACTACGAGTGGGGATCTTATGCACCAAGG
Organism: uncultured Spartobacteria bacterium; assembly: GCA_903919105.1. Next base: position 626 of record CAIXGT010000032.1, read on the forward strand.
TTCGGACTCTACTCCCGGACCCGGGAAGCCGTGGACTTCATGGGCGACAATGCCTCGGAGACCTACGCGCAAGAAATTGCATCGTCAAAGAAACTGCCCGGATTCGGTTGATCTCTTTCGAAGTCTTGGCTTCTCTCTGTTTTCAGTGGGTAAGAGCGAAGACAGAGAAAAAATATGGAACTCAAGAACTCAGGAAAAAAACCCAACGAGGAAGTTTGCCGCTGAGAGCAATCTGATGCTGAGTATTGGCGGATCGATGGAAGCAGAGCAATCCGTCAAGAACGCAAAGTGACGGTTCGGCCAGCCAATGCAACAAGGATCACGAGAACATTCACATCCATACCTATTCAGCTTTTCTTCCTGAGTTCCTGAGTTCTTGAGTTCCATATTCAAAAATCCCTGTTTGGTTCTTCTAAATCCTTTTCGAAACCCAAGGCCTAGGCGCTGATTGTTTTCGATCCAGCAGATTCACCCATTCCAAATAGCGGAGAGCCCAAGTCTTAAGGCTTCGTGAAATTCATTTCGAGGCGATCTTAATCCTATTGAGTCGATTTGAGATATCCTTCATCAGGCGACGATCCGAGATCATCCAGTGGTGGAGCATGGTGGGGATGCATACCTCCTCACCCATGGACCAGCGGCTACTCTCAGCGGGAATGACAATAAGGTCGAAGGGCGTCCAATAGCTGGTAATAGGCAGCGACTCCAATCGCTGGGAGGAAGTTTTCAGATCATTTAAGAAAGTGCTCCCTGGGCGCATTTGATTCACCCCCTCACTCGAGTGAAGATAGGCAGCCCAAGTTCCCTCATGCGGTCCGCTGATCGAGAAAAATGCATCTACCCTCTGATGCCCTCCGAGTTCTTGGAGATAATAGCGTGCGATCAAGGCGCCCATGCTGAATCCCACAAGCGCAAAGCGTTCTCCGCTGGCCAACTGCTCCTCAAGCAGAGCGTGCAACTGCAAGGCCATCATGGGGAGACCTTCCCTGGCATCATGGGGATCCAGCGTGGGAACGAGACACTCGTGCCCCTGCTCGGCAAGATGACTCGCCAGTTTCCCCATCACGGTCCCGTTATCCTGAAACCCATGAACAAGAACAACTTTCATGGCATCAGATGCGGCACTTGCTGAGAATGCAACTTCCCAGTCGGTTCATTTGGATTCCTTGCGGTTCATAAAAGTTTCCAGGCCGAAGTCTGACTCTGGTACCAGTACCCTAGCATTAAAACGGCTTCATTGCATAACCGAGCTTCGGTTAGGATGCCTGTTCCTGCGGCCGCAAGCTCTTGCGAGGAGGGGTGCACAGCAAGAATCTTTAAAAAACCTTTTCTCAGGCAGGAGGAGAGTTGTTGTTACTGGCGTTCTGCTGCTTTAGAATCCATCACTCGCATTGGTTGATCACCTGATGCGTAATCTCCAACCCCGTCATCTTCGTCACTCTCTCCGTTCCGCTGCTTTTCCCATGACTCATTACCAGGCCCTTAATGTCTCGCTCGATTCATCTGCCGATGAGATCAAATCTGCGTTCCGCAAGCTGGCCATGCAGCATCACCCTGACAAGGGTGGGGACCCGCATCTTTTCGACGCCATTCAGAAAGCATACTCGGCACTCTCGGATCCCGCCAAGCGCATGGAGTACGACGCGTCGCTCAAGCGTCGCCCGGTCCAGGACCTGAAAAAACTCTCTTCACAGCTAGCCCACCAATTCTGCAACGCATGAACGCCAAGACCATACGAGAATACAAGGAGATCATCTCCGGACACTTCACCCGTGCCACGACCGACAAGGAGGCTCTGGCGAAGCTCGCGGAGTTTTCCTCCCAGCTGAGGGTCTCCATGCAGGACATCGTTCGCCAGATTGTAGTGAATCCCGATGATCCCCTCTTGCACGCCTATCTAGGAGCCGCGTTCTATGCGGCGATCAAGACGACCGACCTGAGATTCATCAAGCGTCTCGCCGTGCCCTCCACCTCCGCCGACAATGCGATCGAAAGAATCCGTGCCGCCGGCATCCTGCAAATCTCTGCAGAGGCCCAGAAAGAAGCCCTCTGGCTCAAGGACTCCTACCCCGAGCTGCTCTGGATCACGATTCAACTCACCCTTCTCCATAGTCCCGAGCAATCCTGGGCCTCGGCCGTGGTATCCAAAGACGAAATAGAAGAACAAGACGACAAAGAAGACAAAGACGATGACAACGCAGAATAACCCTCACACCCTTGCCGTCCGCGAAGCCCTCCAGCAGGGAGCAGGCGCCGCCGAGAAACAACTCACCACGATCGGCAACGACTACGGTGATGACCAACTCGCCCTTATCGTAGGAGATCTCACGATCCCTGAGATCATTGTCATGTCTGATGAATACGACATGACCAAACCCTCCCTCATCAGCGCCTTCATTACGGTGGAGCAGTTCACCAGCGCTCTGGACCGCAAGGCGGAAGAATGGGGAGGGCTCTACGGCGGTCTCTCCCAAGAGGATCTCGAAGCTGCTCTCTACGAGCTTCAGGAGAATGTGGAGGGCTTCCTCTGTCCGATCGTCTACTCCGGTGATGACTCCGATCGCGAATACGAAATGCTCAGCGCGCTCTTTGATCACCCCCACGGAATCAGACTTGTGCTGATCTCCTGCGTCGGGCGCAAAGATTTCCACGAAATGATCGAGTCCCCGACTGATCGCCAACCGGGTCACGGCACCTGGCAAGGCCTTCTCACAAGCCTACGTCAGCTACGCCCGAAGGAATTCGGAGAATTCGTGGAGTACTACCGTGCGGAGGCCCCCGAGGGAGAGAAGTTCATCCGTGTGACTCAGTCTATTCTCCAGGATATCTCGGCGGAGACGCGCCCCCCGGAAGAGAAAAAGGAAGCTGAGTTTTTGACCTTCTAGGATTCCATGTCGGAAGGTTCTCATTCGCTTCAGGTCGCCGACACGCGCTCACCTTTCGCGAAGGCTCTCCATATCCTCCGCGATGGAGGGGCCTGTCCCGAAGAGATTGTCGAGGACCTTTCCTCGCTCGTGGTCGAACTTTCCAGGAAGCATTTCGGCATCACCTCGGAAGTCATGGTCGAGGGCGCTCTCGATGGGGCTGTGTCGCTCGTGAGCGCGGGCCTGCTGCTCGCAGTCGGGCGGAGTCACTCGGATGCGAGGGTCGCGGAGATACTTAGGAACGAAGGTATTCGCGGTACATGCTCGGTCTTTACGCAATATGTGAAAGAGATCACCGAGGGGCACCCCTACTACAAAACTCCACACGAGGTCCTTCGCTGCTTCTTCACCGCATCCTCACCCACGCAAGGCTGGACCGCCGGATTCAAGGAGCTACAACGCCTGCACTCCGAGGCAAAACACGAAACAGACATGGGTCTCGTGAAGGAATGGCTGGTCAGAAATACCCTTCAGGGACGTCGCCTGATTCAGAATCATCATCCGGTCATCGATAGGGAAATAACCCACGAGGTCATCCGTCTGGTGATCCTTCAATTCTGCGGCATCCAGGAAAATATCGAGACCGATTTCGATATCGAGGATCCCGACATCAACGATTCCAGCATCGACGATCTCATGCGAGAGCAGGACGTCTACATCACCCTTGCCCCTGCGCCCTATAAGTCTGCCGGACTCCGCTACAAGGAGCTGCTAGCTAAGATGCCTCTCAAGCTGAGGCTCATACTCGACCCCTTGAAAGGCCAATCTTGGTTCGATGAGAATGTCTTCCCGCAGGAGAAGGAGCCAGCGAAAGCCTCCAAGAAGGGGAAAGCCGTGGTGAAGGCTAAGGGGAAGGTGTAGCTCCCTTTCTAGGCAGCTCTTCCTAGGGTAGGACGCTCTACGACCTAGTTGTGGTGATAGGGTTGGCTGGTCTAATCTCACTCACTCCAGCATGGCCCACCCCAAGATCCTCTTCCTAGTACGGCCGCAGTCCCTCGCGGATCAGGTGGCAGAGGCTTTGCTGGAAGGCATTCCTTCGGGACCCTTCGATCTTTCCCAAACCGAGGTCTGGGTTCCGACATCGGGAGCGGCTCGCAGGATCAGGCATTCGCTCGCCAAGTTTTCTGAGGCGAGGGGAAGCGGTGTGCTCTCGCCGAGGTTCTTATCACCGATGAAGGCCCTGCTGCCGTCAGATGTTGCCCTTGCGAGTCGCACGGACCGCGAGGCTGCCTGGGGTCTTGTTCTTCAAAAAGCCCCACGCGACTCCATAGAGCATCTCTTTCCCAGGAATGAGGTGCTCGAGGGTGAGCAGGCACTTCTGGGTACTGCCGGCATGCTCTGCGATCTCTGTGACATGCTGGCTGAGGGGGGGATCACGCCTCTGCTCCCCCGTATCCAGGAAGTCTGCGATGAGGATGCCGAGCGATGGGCTGAGCTGGCCCCGCTCACTAAGGGCTATCTGGCAGAACTCCAACGCCACGGGCTGAGCGATCCAAACGTCGCACGACTTGATTGGATCAAGGGCCCGGCAAACGAATTGAAAAGGCTCTTCATCGCCTGTATCCCGGATCTGCCTAAGATCGCCGAAAAGCGCGCCGAGTCACTCATGGAGCAGGGGGTCCCTGTGACAGTTCTGGTCTGGAAGCCGGGCACCATGGGTGGCGGTTTTGAGAACTGGGGGAGGCCGATTACAAGTGAGTGGCGCGAGTCGGAAATCTCGCTATTCCAAGACCAGATCGTGATGGCCAAGGATCCGGCGGAGGAGGCCTCAAGGGCTGTGGATTTCTTGTCGGGAGCCATGCCCCGGGGAAGCTATTCGCTGGTGCTGGCAGATCCGGAGCTGGGTCCTGCCTTCAAGGCGGAACTGCTCCAACGCGGAGGCAGCCCGTTCCTTCCGGAGGGTGAACCCCTCTCACTCACAGAATCGGCAATCGTGGCTGCCGAATGGATCTCTCTCAGACGGGACCGCAATCTCAGGACCCTGAGAAGGCTGTTGGAGACGCCCCGATTCGCTGCATGGATCGGGGCTCAGTGCGGTTTCTCCCAGAAGGAGCTCCTGGAGGCCTGCGGGGAGATGATGGTGGAGCTACTTGCTGAAACTCTTCCCCAAGCGGCTGGCTGCCTGGAGTCGTCAAAATCCCGGCCCCAGATCGCGCGCCTATTGAAAGCACTCGATGCGTCCTTTGCTAAGGATTCTGCGTGTGTGCTTACGGAGGCCTGGTCCGATGACCACGCGGGTGCGGAGGCTGTGCTGGAGGCCTGCGAGGAAAGCTCACCAGTTTTTAGTTTCTGGCCCGAACCGCAGAAGGCGCGCGATGTGGCGCTGGTGCGTTCGCTTGCACGTAGCAAGAAATTCGGAGCTTCCCAAGAGGGTGATACAGACCTCTCGGGCTGGCTCGAGGCCCCCTGGGCTGAGGGTAAGCGACTGGCTCTCTGCGGGTGCGTGGAGGGACGACTCCCGGCCTCGACCGACGGGCATCCCTTTCTTCCCGATCAGAAGCGCCGTGAATTCGGGATTGCCGACAATGCCTCCCGCCGCGCGAGGGACGCCTATTTCCTCACGTGCCTGAGCAATGCGCGGCCTGCAGAAGACTTCCGCGCCAGTTTTTCCAAGTTCGGTCCCGACGGAAGTCCCTGCGTTCCCTCGGGACTCCTGATGCATTGCGCGCCGGAGGAGCTGGCGGCTCGTGTTCTTGTGCTCTTTGACAAGGCCGAGGGCTCTGGCATCCCTCTGCGTCGTGAGCACTCCTGGCCTTGGCACCTTCCCAAGCCCGATGACGAACTGATCACGAGGATTAGTCCCACGGACTTCAGCTCTTACCTGGCCTGCCCGTTCCGTTTCTACTTGGAGCGACGATTGCGTGCGGCCTCCTATGATCCGGAGGCCCGTGAGATGGACGCGATGCAGTTCGGCGACCTGATCCACAAGGTACTGGAGCGGTTCGGGAAAGAGTCCCGAGGTGAGGGGGATCGCAAGGTTATCGAGGCGCTAATCCTCTCGCACCTGGAGACCGAGTCGAGGGAGCGCTTCGGTCAGGATCCCTCGCCGGCGGTGAGAGTCCAGCTCGAGGCGGCCCGTGTGAGGCTGATTTCCTTCGCGAGGGTTCAGGCCGAGGAATATGCCAAGGGATGGCGCATTCTGGAGAGTGAATACAAGATCGGTGCCGACCACCCGCAGGTGCTCTCGCTTGCCGGGCTTAAGCTTACGGCCAAGATCGACCGGATCGAGGAAAACGGGGATCTCATCCGCATCATCGACTACAAGTCCCAGGGCAGCCTCACCAAGCCGGAGAAGAAGCATTTCGGACCGCCGGCAGCAGCGTTCTTCAAGGAGGCAGAGGTCACTGTCAAAGGAAAGTCCAAGGCCTGGACGGACCTTCAGCTTCCGCTCTATCGCAGGATTGCAGAAACTCTCTACCCAGGACGTCCTGTCGAGACCGCCTACCTGGTGCTGGCGGCCGATCCTGAGCAGAGCGGCGTGAAGGCTCTCGAGTTGGATACTGAGCAGATGGAATCGGCCATGAAGTGCGGTGAAGCGGTGGCATCCCGGATGGTCGGCGGGGTCTTCTGGCCCCCCCGGACGCTCCCTTCGAACTGGGAGGACAAATTCGAGTCGCTCTTCCTCAACGGAAAGCCGGAGCACTGCATCGACGAGGAAACCATCCGGTATCTTGAAGGAAAGAAGGAGGCCGTCTCGTGAGCAGGCTTATTTCCAACATGATGCTCGTGGCCAATGCGGGCAGCGGTAAGACCTACCAGCTCACAAGCCGTATGGTGACGCTGATGGCGCTGGGTGTGGAGCCGCGCAAGATCGCCGCGCTGACCTTCACCAAGAAGGCTGCGGGAGAGTTCCTCGATGCGGTTTTTCTGAGGCTCGCTCATGCGGTGCTTGATCCCGAGAAACTCAAGACACTCCGGAAGGACACCGACATCGAGAACCTGCGTAAGGGGACAGAAATCCCCGACCTCGATGAGGTGCGCTGTCGGGAGCTTCTCCGGGAATTTGCCCTTCAGGCTGGAGTCCTCACCATGGGGACGATCGACAGTCTCTTTGCTAGGATAGCGCGGGCCTTCCCGCTGGAGTCGGGACTGCCGGGGGAATTCTCCATGATCGGGGATTCGGAACTCGAGCAGGCACGCATGGATTCTCTGGCGGCTATCTTCAGAGCATCCGTGAAGTCGACCGGAGGATCGGAGTTTCTCGATCTGGTGCGCAAGATCTCGCGGAGGCAGGGAGAGAGGGAGGTCTTCCGCACGCTGCTGCGGGCGGTGGAGGGGTGCCACGCAAAGTTCCTCAGGAGGCCTGAATTGATGTGGGGCGACTCGCCATCGATCTGGAAGGGGGGAGCGAGCGCGATCCTCTCCTCCGGTGCCGTGAAGCCGGCCGCCGAGGCTCTCTGGGACGCCATCCTGCAGGAGCACCCGGATCTCACCGAGGGATCCAAGGGGCTCTGGAGAACCAATCTCGACCTTGCAATTGCTCAACACCCCGGCGCGGCCTGGAGCGAGGAGCTCGACAAATTCGTTTCGGATAAGCTCTGCAAGCAGACAGCCAATAAGGACTGTGATTACATCCCGACAGGGGGTGCGGCCGCTGCTCGGGTCTACCTGAGGGGAGCCGTTCCTGCGGCCCGTGTGGCACTGCTGCATGCACTGCTGCGTCCGATCTACGAGAGTATTCTGGAGCGCAGCAAGGCGCTCCACCAATTCATGGAGAACTTCGAGACGACCTACCACGAGACCACACGCAGTCGCGGCAGGATGACCTTCTCGGACGTGACCGATCTCCTGGCCTCCCAGGTGAAGAGCGGAGAATGGATGGCCAGCGCAGGTTACCGCCTGAACGCGAAGCTCGATCACTGGCTGCTCGACGAGTTTCAAGACACGAGCCGGATCCAGTGGAGTGTTCTGGAGCCTTTCATTGACGAGGTCATCCAGGACGACAGTGAGGGACGCTCGCTCTTCTATGTGGGGGACACCAAGCAGGCGATCTACTCATGGCGCGGGGGTGATCCGAAGCTCTTCTTCGAGATCTTTGAGAAGTACAACCGCGGGTGCAGTACTCCGGGGGAGAAGAGGATCCAGGAGTCTGCCCTCGATCATTCCTACCGCTCGGCCAAACCGATCGTGGATATAGTGAACATGGTCTTCGGTTCACTGGCCGGAGTGTCTCCGAAGCTTGAGATTCCTGAGAAGACGCTCATCGCTTGGGAACAGGGTTGGAAAAAACATATCATGGCCGACAAGAACGAAGACCTGCGCGGCTATGTCCGCTGGGAGTCGGTCGAATCGGAGGCAGGTAGCGATGAGGAGGGCTCACCCATGCTCCACCGCAAGATCGCCGAGATCCTTGAGGACGTGCGCCCTTGGGAACGGGGCCTGAGTTGCGCGGTACTCCACACGAAGAATGAACACGCGGCTCATGTAGCGGCGCTGCTCCAGGCTCGGGGGATTCCGGTCTCTCTGGAGGGCAAGGCAAATCCCTGCACCGACAATCCTCTCGGTGCGGTGCTGCTAGCGGCGTTCCGGTTCACAGCATCACCAGAAGACAGGCTCTCGCGTATGCTCCTGCTTTCTTCTCCACTGGCGGTACTACTGGGCAACGATGAGGAAATATTCCGCCGCAAGGCTCTGGAAAAGATCGCAGCAGAGGGATACGAAGCGACCGTGCGGTCATGGGCGGAGGGTATCACTTTGGGCAGCTTCTTGGAATCGCGGTATGAGAGCTTTCTTTCGGCGGCTGCTGAGTACGACAAGGGCCGTCGCGGGGACATCGCCGAGTTTATTGCCTTCCTGGAGAGTCATGTAGTTCAGGAGCCTGAATCAACAGGGGTCGTCCGTGTGATGACGGTCCACCAGTCCAAGGGTCTTACCTTCGACATGACCATCGTCGCCGGTTTAGAGGGTAAGGGCGCCGGGAATACGGATTCCCTCCATCTTGAAGGAGAGCCCCCAAGCTGGGGCTGCCTGCTTCCCTCTAAGGATCATTCGGCAGCAGATCCCGTGATGAGAGAGGCAACCGAGTCGCTCAGAGCAGAGGGAGAATACGGCAAGCTCTGCACGGCCTATGTGGCAATGACACGGTCCAAGTTCGCCCTCTACGTGCTGACCTCGAAGCTCGCACCCACAACGACAGCCAAGAGCTTTGCCAGATTACTCCGCCTGACCCTTTCCGATGATCAGGCGTTCGTGTCGGGTCACGCGGACTGGTGCGACAGCCATCCTCTCCATACGGATGCAGAGGTGAGTCTTTCCGGGGATGCCACAACTGTGGATCTTCCTAAGTGTATCGCGGGAACTCCTCATCCGGTTTCTCCTTCTTCTCTGACTGGAAAGAAAGTTGCCAAGGTTGCCGAGCCAGAGGGGGATAGTGCCATCTCTCTGGAGGCTGCCGATCTTGGAACCGAGATCCACGAGTTGCTCTCTCGGATCGAGTGGGACACTGCAAAAATCGATCTCTCCAGCTGTTCCAAACCGGCCCGTGAACTTTTGGAAACTTTCCTCAAGTCGGCAGAGGCTGAGGAAGTTTTCTCAAAACCCGGTGAAGATTGGATTCTCTGGAACGAGAAGCCCTTCGACTTGATGAGCGATGGAAAATGGATCAGCGGGATCTTCGACCGGGTCCATATTCGGCGGGAGGGAGGCAAGGCCGTGGAAGCCCGGATTTATGATTACAAGACCAACCGTTCTACTCCTGAAGCAATCGCCCAACAATACGAGGGGCAAATGGAGCAGTACCGACTGGCAGCCGCGAAGCTGCTCAGAATCACTATCGATAAAGTGAGCGCCCGGACAATTCCCATCCGGCAGTCCTAGCAGCGGCGCCGCATCAAAAAAAGTGGAGGTTCGTACTGGAGTCGAACCAGTCTAACAGGTTTTGCAGACCCGTGCCTAACCGCTTGGCTAACGAACCATGAAGGAATCCTCC
>CAIXGT010000033.1 GCA_903919105.1 uncultured Spartobacteria bacterium
AAGACTCAGAACCTAAAAGTCTAACAGACTTCAGCCTAACCTACCTTTTCTATGAGCACCGAGACCAAACCAGACATCGATATTGACCGTTCCGTCGGCGATTTCCGCTACGAGATGGACTACGCCTTCGATGCGGGCGTCGGACTGACCGAGGCGACGATCGACTACATCAGCGACGTGAAGGGTGACCCTGACTGGGTTCGCGCTTTCCGCAAGGAAGGTTACCGAAAGTTCCTGGAGAAGCCGATGCCGACGCACTGGGCTACCAAGGACCTGGAGAGCATTGTCTTCGAGAACATCCGCTATTACCTCTCGCAGGGACAGGTTCCCAAGCGGACCTGGGACGAGGTGCCTGATGACATTAAGAGGACTTTCGAGCGGCTTGGTATTCCCGAGCAGGAGCGCAAGTTCCTCTCCGGTGTAGAGGCCCAGTTTGACAGCGAGGCAGCCTATTCGAATATCAAGGCCGCGGTCGGCGAGCAGGGAGTCATCTTTGTCGGATCCAGCGAGGGTCTTAAGGAGCATCCCGAGATCTTCAAGAAGTGGTTCGGCAAGGTAATCCCGAGCGGTGACAACAAGTTCTCCGCGCTGAACTCCGCAGTCTTCAGCGGCGGCAGCTTCATCTATGTGCCGCCAGGAGTTAAGGTAAAGCACCCGCTTCAGGCTTACTTCCGTATCAACGCCCAGAACTTCGGCCAGTTCGAGAGAACCTTGATCATCGTCGACGAGGGGGCTGAGCTCACCTACATGGAGGGTTGCACCGCGCCGAAGTTCGAGACGGCCACGCTTCACAGTGCCGTCGTAGAGCTTGTCGCTATGAAGGGGGCCAAGATCCAGTACATCACCGTCCAGAATTGGAGTTCGAACGTCTTTAACCTCGTGACCAAGCGCGGCATCGCCCACGAGGATGCGGAGGTGAAGTGGATCGACTGCAATATCGGCTCCCGGCTCACCATGAAATATCCCGGAGTCGTTATGAAGGGTAAGGGCGCGCGCGGAGAGGTCGTCTCGATTGCCCTGGCCGGTGATGGCCAGCACCAGGACACGGGCGCCAAGATGATCCATGCAGCCGACAACACGACTAGCAACATCATCTCCAAGTCGATCAGTCTCGGAACCGGCCGCGCTACCTACCGCGGTATGGTCCATGTGCCCAAGCATCTCAAGGGTTGTAAAAATAATACAGAGTGCGACGCACTACTTATCAACAGCCACAGCCGTACAGATACCTATCCCGCCATCAGCGTTCGTGGTCAGGGAAATGCCGTCCAGCATGAGGCCAGCGTTAGCCAGATCAGCGCGGAGCAGATCTTCTACATGCAACAGCGCGGTCTCAGTGAGGCAGCGGCCATGAGCCTCGCGGTGAACGGCTTCGTGAATGATCTGGTTCAGCAGTTCCCGATGGAATACTCAGTCGAGCTGAAGCGTCTGATCGATCTCGAGATGGAAGGATCCGTCGGATGAGTATCACCACGACCCTTCCCGGCGAGACCGGTAATTCCAGCAACTCTACTAATTGGCCCGAGTGGTTCCGCAAGGACCAGCAGGAGGCATGGGGGCTTTTCCAGTCGCTGCCACAGCCCAAGCGCAATGATGAGCCCTGGCGTTTTGCCAATCTCAAGGCCATTGATCTCTCCGATTTTCATTCTGCCGTCGCCGTGCACGATGCTGCGTCACTGATTGTCCGATCGACAGCTCATAAAGATGAGGATCTATCTGGCAAACTAGTTTTCGCAAACGGGCAGCTGATTCATTCCGAATTGAAGGGGCTTCCCGTGGGGGTTCTCCTGCTGCCACTTGAGCAAGCTGCCGGGGATCACGAAGAACTCTTCCGCAAGAGCTTCATGACTTCCGAGGTTCGCCTTGGTTCGAAGAAGTTCGCTGCCCTCCATCATGCCCGTCTCCAGAGCGGGGCTTTCGTCCATGTTCAGAAGGGAGTCGTCGTCGAGCGCCCGATCGAGATCTGGCACTGGGTCGAGGGGGAGAACGCCACCATCTTTCCTCACACTCTCGTCGTCCTTGAGGAGGGAGCTTCCGTTACTGTGATTGACCGCTTTGTCTCCTCCCGTGATGAGCGTTCCCTTGCGATCGCGCTCAACGACCTCACAGTCGGAACGAATGCGAAGCTGCATTATGTCGCCGTCCAGGAGTGGAGTGATCAAACAACAGCTTTCTACATCAATACCACCGAGGTGGAGAAAGAGGGTGTTTCAACCGCCCTTCAGATGAATCTCGGAGGTGCTTACATCCGTGGCGAGAGCGATAGTTATCTTAAAGGTGAGGGATCGCGCAGTGTCATGCTCTCGATCAATCCTGCAACCGGATCCCGTGAGATCGATCAGCGAACGTTCCAGGATCATTTCGCCCCGCGTGCCACGAGCGATCTGCTCTACCATAATGCCCTGGCGGACTCTTCGCGGACGATCTTCGCAGGTCTGATCAAGGTCGAGGAGCATGCTCACGAAACGGATGCTTATCAGAAAGTTCGCAACCTCATGCTGAGCGACGAGGCCGAGGCCAATTCCATGCCGGGTCTCGAAATCTTAGCTGATAATGTTCGTTGCACCCACGGCGCGACCTCCGGCGAACTGAATGAGGACGAGCTCTTCTACATGATGGCCCGCGGTATAGGTCCTAAGCAAGCGGCGCAACTCATCGTGCGAGGCTTCTTCGGAACTGTCCTCGAGCGCCTTGAGAATGAGGAACTTCAAGCCCATCTGGGCGGGATCTTGGACAAAAAATTATCAATCTCTGAATAAATCTCCCGCAACCGTAACGGCTGCAAATCAATTGCCGGGCTAGCCAAGGGGATGAACGGGATAGCCCTCTTTTATTCCACTCCGCGCCTCTGCGCCTCCGCGCGATACATTCAGTTCAAAGTACGCCAATCCCCGGGCGCGCATACTTGAAGCAGCCGAGGGGAGGATCTGCTGGAAAGTCTTTCCCAAGGGCAATTGCCTTGAACTGGATACCCATCGAGCCGGGGTTGAGAAGGGTCTGAAGGGCGCTGAGATCCTTCCTTGCAGCATCTCCCTGATCTGTGAATCACCTAGGGACCGTGGCCATGGCTCTGCCGCTCCGACGAGAAAGTGATGTTGGTCGCTGTATCCGAGGAGCTCGAAGCCGACTTCCTGCGCCAACCTGCCAAAGGCGGTGAAATCGACCTGAGCCGTGATATCCCGCTGGCCTGGTTGGGGGAGTGGGTCGTTGAACCGCTGGTGATTTTGGAACGCGAGGAGCGTCCCGTCTGCGCGATGGGGGGCGTAGCGGTCGTCACCCGCCTGCCCGTAGTCAACGGTGAGGATGACGCCGCACTTGAGCTTGGAATGGAGGGTGGAGAGCCATGGTTAGATGCCTGAGTTGATTTCTGCACGGAAGCCCTTGCTGAGATAAGCCTCCGACATCGGCTCATCTGTATTGATGGTATTGCTCTACTGAGGGCTTTTGCAGGATGAGTATCCGGATGGTGACGATCACCACGTTCATGGTGATTTCGATATATGAACGGCTGTCCGGCAAGGCAGCACGAACCCAAACACCCTAAGAACTTCGAACCACGTCTGATGAAGGGAGAATGAAAATCACCATTGACTTAAAAAGACTTGTACTATATACCTAGTAAAACAATACAGATGCGCTTTACCTTTTTATTGAAGAATTGGAAGATTGAGTTGCATTCTGGCATCCCTGTCTACAAACAAATAGTGAACCGTGTGACGACGGCGATGGCAGATGGGACGCTGAAGCACGGGGATCGATTGCCGACGATCCGGGAATTGAACGAGTACCTTAATGTGAACCCTAACACAGTGGCCAAGGCGTATGGCGAATTGACAATAAAGGGCTTGATCGACGGCCAGCGCGGAGCGGGTTCATTTGTGAAGCTGAGGGAGCCAGCGAATACTCTTTCGACGAAGCAAAAAACCACAAAGTTGGAGGAGCTTTATCATCGGATGATCACCGAGGCGCAAAGCTACGGCATGAGTGAAGAGAATATCTTATCCTTTATCCACCAGAACCAAAAAAAGAAAACCATATGAACAAAATCAACCGAAGCTGGAGAATCTTGCAGGTAGCGGTCAGCGTGTTAATGCGCGAGAAAAAACTTGTGCTCTACCCTGTGATATTAGCACCTGCGCTATTGATAGCGCTATTACCGCTGACGTTCATTCCGACAGGAGAGGATTATTTCTCTGCTGCGCATTGGGATCATCTGACAAATATGTTGGCAGGATTTAATCCGATTTCTAATCTCCTAAAATCAAATCATTATCACCGCGTAGTAAATAAATTACATTTTAGTAGTTTGCCCCCTTGGTTTTGGGTGCTAACTTGCGGGATCTATCAAACCATTTTATTTATTACAACGTTTTGTAATGCAGCATTCTATAATGAAATCATCCAAGCTCTGAACGGGCAGGCAGTGAGTATCCGCCGCGGTTTTAAGGTAGCTTCCGAACGCTGGCGGGCAATTTTGTTTTGGTCGCTCCTTGCGGGGGCTGTGGGTATTCTGATCAGGGCCATCGCACAACGAATTGGTTTCTTGGGCTGGATCAGCTCCAGCCTGAGCGGTGCGGTATGGAGCCTGGCGGTGGTATTTGCCATTCCGATGCTGGTAAAGGACGGGGAGACGGATAATCCGCTTAAGTTGATGCAAAATTCACTAGCAATCGTAAAGCGTACGTGGGGCGAACTGGCATTTGGATTTATCGGAGAGACTGCAATATATATTTTCGTCCTCATCGCCTCGTGTGCATTCTTCCTAGCAATTCTAGGTGTGGACTTACTTCTTGTACAACGCGGAAGTCATGTGGCCAATACCCTCTTTCCCTATGTGCTGTGTTTCAGTATTGGGGGAATTATCTTTATTCCTATTCTGCTTGGATTGATTAATGAGGTGGTGAAAATGATTTATAAAAGTGCACTCTTTATCTATGCAACGGAAGGAGTGATCCCAGATGCTTTCGACAAAGAGATATTGGACTCGGCGTGGAAGGTGAAGTAAGGCTTGCTACATTCAATAAAGAACCTAATCGCTTTTTAATCCTTAAAAATACTTACGAATGAAATCAATCATAACCGCATCAATGTGCATAGCCCTCACGTCACTGACTGGATGTGCGTCATTTAATACAGTTAAATACGAACGCCACGTTACAGTCGGTCAGGAGTTATTGGATTTGAAGAAGGCTAAGATCTCCGGTGTCATTACTGATGCTGAATATACTAAGCAGGTTCAGGGCCTTCTAAAGAGCCAATCGAAGGAATCGAAGGTTCAGGCTGCCTTGCAAAAGGGCGACGAATAGAATTAGAATCGCTACGGCAAGGCGTGCACCGGAGTCAGCCTTATCTGGCCGCTTTCCTGCATCGTTCACGGAGTCAACTTCTCTAATTTTTCTCGTGCCCATCAGCTGAGATACCAGTACCGGAGCTTCGATGTGGTATGCGTGAATCTAAGCATCCGATTTTTCCCAAACCTGGAGAGAGACCATGGTGTTCCTCTTTTCAAGTTCGAGTGCAGAAACGCCCGGGCGCTGATACTTGAAGCAGCCGAGTGGGGGCGTGGCAGGGAGGTCTTTCCCAAGGGCGATGGCCTTAAACTGCTTACCCATCGAGCCGGGGTTGAGAAGGGTCTGAAGGGCGCTGAGATCCTTCCTTGCAGCATCTCCCTGATCTGTGAAATCACCGAGCGAGCGAAGCCACGGCTCCGCCGCTCCGACTAAAAAGTGGTGCTGGTCACTGTAACCGAGAATCTCAAAGCCGACCTCTTTCGCCATCCTACCTAAGGTTGTAAAATCGACCTGAGACGTGATATCCCGCTGGCCTGGCTGGGGGAGTGGGTCGTTGAACCGCTGGTGATTCTGGAACGCGAGGAGCGTCCCGTCTGCGCGATGGGGGGCGTAGCGGTCGTCTCCTGCCTGCCCGTAATCAACGGTGAGGATGAGGCCGCGTTGCAGTTTCGAGTGGAGGGTCACCAGCCAGGGCTTCATTCCGGGATTCACCTCCAGTCGGAATCCCATGGGGAGATTAAGGGGGAGGAGTTTCGCGGCCTCAGTAAGATTTGGATCGGTGATGGGGCGACTGCTCCAGGTAAGAGTGCCTGAGGTGTTCGCTACGCACTCTTCCTGCCAGCTCTCACCATCCCAGCGGAGCGAATCGACTGGGAAGGCATCAAGGAGTTCGTTGGAGAGGTGGATGCCGGTGAATTCGGGGAGGTCGTCGATGGAATCGACCCATCGGACCTCGGGAAAAGCATGAAGCTTATCCTTCTGGCGTATCTGGTTGATATCAAAGGGCTCGACGATCAAGTAGGAGACCGCGCGGGAGAACGAGTCATCCTGCTCTCTCAGTGTGTCCAAGAGATCGGCCGCCATGTTCCCGTCATTAGCCCCCTGCTCGACGATGGAGAACTCTGATGGTTTATCCAACCGCTCCCATACCTCCCTGCAGATGGAGGCCAGTAGGCGTCCGTAGATCCTGCCAACACTGACGCTAGTGAAGAAGTCCCCCTCCTTACCAATCCGGGCACGTCCTGAGGCATAATAGCCGTACTCCGGATGATAGAGTGCCAGCTCCATAAACCGGCGGAACGGGATGGCGCCACCGACATCGGATATCTCCTTGTGGATGACTTGAAGGAGCGGCGTTTGGGAAACCTGAAGTTCTGAGATCATGAAGAGGAGCGGGTCTCCAAGATTAGAGCAGTTTCAGAGAAGGTTTAGCCACAAAATGCACAAAAAGCACATAGGGTGGAACCGAAGTTATCAACGCCTATCTAGTGATGGAATAGTGCGATGGACTGGTTGCTGGAGCAGAGCTTCAGAAAGCCATTCAGGACGGGGAGTCGTTATTTGGTGAAAACATCTCTCCCGGTAGCTTTTTTCTGTGCCTCTTGTGCATTCTGTGGCCATGACGTATCCCTCGCGGCTTTTAGCCGCTCGGTCACTGCCCGCGTGTGATTTCGCGGGCGTAGATATTGATCTGTCCGTCATCCCCGCGTTTCACGGAGGTGATCTGGAAAGGTCGAAGGCTGTCCCTGGAAATCACATTCCCCTCAGCCGGAGGGATCGCTCCTGAAGGGAAATCCACGATCACACGCACCTTCGCATTAGGCCCAAGAGGAACCCCGGCGATGGCCCCCTGCGGCCGGAGCACCGCGCGTCCGTTGCCCGAGGCCGTGACGGCAAAGTGCCCCTTGAGGTAATGACGCTCTCCACCGATACCTCGAGAGGCGATATCTTGCGCATCCGAGGATTCCACGAGGCGGCCGCGCGGCATTTTCCCGGGCTCGAAGACTGGCCAAACCTCGGAAGGGCTTGCCGGCAGTGGAGGATTGGTCGCAGTCATCGCAACAGCGTTTGTCGGAAGCGGTACCGTCGGGGTGGCGCTTGGTTTCGGCGATACTTTGGGTGTAGGAGTGGCGATCGGCGTGCTGATCGGGGTTGGCGTCGGAGTTGCGGTCGGTAGCGGTGTTCCCACAGGTATGGCTTTGGGTATTACGGTGGAGGAATCGACTCTGATCGGAGTGCTCACGGGAATAGCTGGCAAAACTGCCGGTTCGTTCACGGGAATAGCCCGTGCAACCATAGGAGACTTCTCTTCGATAGGTTTGGACTGCTTGACTGGAATGGCCTTCTCGACTCTGGGTTCGGGAGTCGGCGTTGCCATTTCCTCGGCGATTCTGCTCAGGTGACCTGATGGTTTGTCGCCATTCTTGCCCTCCATCTCTTTGTCACCGGTGATCTTGCCCCCGGACAGGCGGGTGATATCGGCATTCGAAAGAATTGGCAGGCCCGCTTCAAGATTTAGTCCTTCTGGGGGCTCCAGTGAGAAGCTGGCCTCGCCCTTGGCTGCGCCGTAGGTGCCGTAGAGCAGCGGCATCGTTGTCAGCAGGATTTTATTTTCCGAAAGCCTCTCGATATGAACCACCGCCGAGAGATCAAGAGGCTTCTCGAGTTTGATCTGCTGGCCCGTCACAAGCGATCGCTTGAGTCCGGGGAGATCCTTGTCTTGGGCCGTAAAAGGTTGCTCCAGAAGCACCTCGGGCTGTTCCACTGCCTGGAGCAGGGCTACCAATCCCGGCTTGCAGAATGTCTCGTCCGTGAGTGGTAAGGTCCCCAGCACCCGGTAGGTGCCTACGGCGTAGGGAACAAGTTCGCGAACCTGGTGGTAGTTACGGATAAAATGACGCAGCAGGTTCGAATTGGCTCTGCGGATTTCGGAGGTGGTCATCGATCCGAATCTCTCGAGGAGCTGGCCCGGTTTCAGGAATTCACCACGTGGCGCGGCGGTGACACCACCGGTGAGTTCAAAGCGTACAGGAGGCTCGATCTTGTGCATTCGAACGAGCAACCGGTAGTTGGCCGCTTTTTCGGGATTAGCGAAGATATAGTAGCTCCCCATCCAGCAAAGAAAGACGAATCCCAACAGGAGGAAAATGAAGACGGTCCATCCGAAGAGACCGTCCTTCGTTCCGGCTCCCCTGCGGTGCCCCGACCCTCCTTGATATCCGTAATAGCGTTTGCCTGACATGCGTATCTTAAGAAGAGCGATGCTCTCGATGAGTGGCAACCGAAAACAGGGAAATCCTTCCGTACCTTACAGAGGTTTTTCTTGCGGTGCCGGCTCGAACGATGTGCCGCAGCCACAGCTTCGCGAAGCATGGGGGTTGATCACCCGGAAACCTGCGCCCGTGAGTTCGTCGACATAGTCGATAGTACAGCCATCGAGTTGTTGGCTGCTCTCCGGATCGATGGCCACCACGGCGCCGTTCTGTTCGGTCACCTCGTCACCCGGCAAGGGGCCGCCCAGACTCATAGCATATTGAAGGCCGGCGCATCCCCCTTTTTCCACAGCGAGACGTAGTCCCGGGGAGCTTTTTTCAGAGGCAAGCTCTCTGAGCTGTTTCGCCGCCGACTCCGTGATATGGATCATGAACTTACTTTTCAGGATGCATCACCTGAAGTCAACCGGAGTCCTTCGAGGTTTTTCGGAGTAATTTCGACCCGTGTGTTCTTAAAATAGAGCTTTTTTCCATTTTGGCTTGTCCGCTTAGCCGGTTGGCCCGATTTTCCTTACCTCATGAAAGCCGTCGTCACCGTCATGCCGAAACCCGCCATCCTCGATCCAGCCGGAGTAGCCACAGGCCATGCCATAGAGCATCTGGGCCTGAAAGGAGTTCGTTCCGTCCGTATCGGCAAGTCGATCGAGATCGAGGTCGATGGCGCCGACGAGAAACAACTTCACGAGATCTGCCACGACCTCCTCTCAAATCCCGTGGTCGAGGATTACAAGCTCGAGATTCTTTCCTGACGATGGCGCCGATCATGAAGGTTGCCGTCATCCAGTTCCCCGGTTCGAATTGCGATACCGACTGCCAAGCTGCGCTGCAGTCTTTCCTCGGCGTCCATGCAGAGATCGTTTGGCACAAGGAAACTTCCCTTGCCGGATATGATGCCGTGGTTCTCCCTGGCGGCTTCTCCTATGGCGATTACCTCCGCTGCGGATCGATCGCCCGGTTCTCTCCGATCATGGGGGCTGTCCGTCTTGCGGCTGATTCCGGCGTCCTGGTGCTCGGCATCTGCAATGGCTTCCAGATTCTCTGCGAAGCGGGGCTTCTGCCCGGCACGCTGATGCGCAACAACGGACTTCTCTTCCGCTGCGAGCGCCTTCACCTGCGTGTCGAGAACACGGACACTCCCTTCACCTCCGTGCTCCATCAAGGACAGGTTCTGGACATCCCGATCGCCCATGGCGAGGGGAACTACTTTGCCGATGCGGAGACCCTGAAGCAGCTCAATACCAACAACCAGATCCTGGTCCGCTATTGTGATGCCTCGGGGAATGTCTCTCCGGAGTCCAACCCGAACGGTTCTCTCGAGAACATCGCCGGCATCTGCAGCCACGGCAGGAATGTCTTCGGCCTCATGCCCCACCCCGAGCGCGTCTGCGATCCGATACTGGGTGGCATTGATGGGCGCGGCATCTTCCAGTCGATGATCGAGGCCGTGACAAAGGCCAAGGCCTAAACACTGACGGTCCTCTTTCCTAATAGCCTTTCACCAATGCCCAATCCCGCTATCACTCCAGAACTTATCGCCAAGCACGGACTCTCTCCCGAAGAGTACGAGAAAGTTCTTTCCATCCTTGGCCGCGAACCCAGCTTCGAGGAGCTCGGCGTCTTCTCGGTCATGTGGAGCGAACACTGCTCCTACAAGAACTCTCGCCCCGAGCTCCGGAAGTTCCCCACCACAGGACCCAGCGTCCTGGTCAAGGCGGGCGAGGAAAATGCAGGTGTCATCGATATCGGGGATGGATGGGCTGTTGCTTTCAAGATCGAGAGCCATAACCACCCGAGCGCCGTCGAGCCCTTCCAGGGTGCGGCCACCGGAGTCGGCGGTATCATCCGCGATATCTTCACCATGGGAGCACGTCCCGTTTTTCTCATGGATTCACTCCGCTTCGGCCCCATCGAGGGGGACTCGGATCAGGCCAAGACCAATCGTCGCCTCTTTGCGGGAGTGGTCGCCGGTATCGCACACTACGGCAACTGCATCGGTCTGCCGACTATCGCCGGTGAGGTTTATTTCGATGAGAGCTATAGCGGCAATCCGCTGGTGAATGCCTTCTGCCTCGGCATCCTGCGTCACGAGCAGATAGCTCGAGGAGCAGCCGAGGGCGTGGGGAATCCTGTCTTCTATGTCGGTGCCGAGACTGGCCGTGATGGTCTGGCTGGCGCCGCCTTCGCCTCCCGCGAACTGACCGAGGAATCGAAGGCTGACCGACCCGCCGTCCAGGTCGGCGATCCCTTCCGTGAGAAGCTTTTGCTTGAGGCTTGCCTTGAACTCCTTGCCACCGATTGCGTTGCCGGTATTCAGGACATGGGTGCGGCGGGACTCACCTGCTCCACCTGCGAGACCGCCAGTCGCGGCGGCACTGGTGTGGAGATCGATATCCAGCTTGTGCCTCAGCGAGCCAAGGGCCAGACCCCCTACGAGGTTCTCCTAAGCGAATCTCAAGAGCGCATGCTCGTCATTGTCAAGAAGGGCCAAGAGGCCA
>CAIXGT010000034.1 GCA_903919105.1 uncultured Spartobacteria bacterium
AACTCCTGGATCGCTTCCTGACGGCGTCCCATTTTCAAGAGGGTAAGGGCCATGTCATTGTAGGCCTCGGCATTCGAGGGACGCAGATGGATCGCCTCCACGAACTCCTTCAGAGCCTCGGGAAGTTTCCCCTGGGCATCCAGCGTGCATGCATAATTATGGCGGGACTTCCAACTGCTCGGATTACGGGCCAGCGTCGCAGGAAAGAAAAACTCTCCTGCTTCCCATTGCGGCAACTGAAGCAGCGTCAAGACTGTCCAAAATGGAAGAAAAACAACCGCCAGAAGTATGGCGATCCGGGGACGTGCATCGCTGATCAGCATGGCAAAGGCCAGTGCCGGGCCCAGCATGCCGAGATAGAGATATCGATCGCTAACCGTTGATACTACCTGGAAGTTGAAAGGAATAAGACCCAGCGTCGGAAGGGCACCGATGACCATGAGCGTGGCCGGAAGCAGGTAAGGCCGGAGTTTTTGGAAGAATGCCAGCAGGCAAGCGAGGAGGATTGGAATCAGCCAACTCCAGTACAGAATACCAGCCGACAAAAGAGAGTTGGGAGAACGCCCATAATCGGCACAGAGCCCCCAGGGATCCGCAGGCCAGATAAGTTTCCAGATGTAAAAAGAGATCGCGTCACCAGCCACAAGAGGCCTCGCCCAGAGAGGTACCAGTGAACGCGCGAGTTCAGCAGCAGGCTGTGCCTTGGAGGTCATCATCACCTCCAGAACAGCAACGATGAACCATGGTATGAGCCAGAGAAGGGGTTTGAGCGAACGTCCCCTGATCCGTAAAAGCCATAAGCCGCAAAGGAAGGCCAGAGCTGGGGTAACAACGCTCCCCGGCTTGGAACCGAAGGCCAAGAGCAGGAGAAGGGTGGCAGTAATGTATCGGAAGGCCTGCCGGGTATTTCTTCCGGAGTGATCGAGCCATGAAAGGAAAAGAGCTAAAGCAGCAAGGGAAAATGCACCGCCCAGAAGATCTCGCAATCCCGAGACCCAGGCGACCGCCTCGACCTGGATCGGATGAAGACCGAAAGCAAGGGCTCCAGACGCGGATGCAAGCAGAACGCGTGGTGAAGTGATCGAAGTCGTATGAAAAGTAGAAACCCGCGCACCCAGCATTCTACGAACAATGAGAAAAACCATGCCTGTGGAGAGCAGGTGAGTAATAAGATTCGTCCCGTGGAAAAGCGCAGCATTGATCGGCCCGAAACTGATGCTTGTCCCAGCCACGACACGGGATAGGGCGACAAGTCCGGCCCAAACCGAATAAGTGACGGGTATATAGAGTTGCTGGAATGGAGCCTTCCAAAAGGTGGCCACGCTTCCCCACGAAAGCGGCGCATAGAGGGGATTCCGATGGATATTGGTGTCGTCGTCCCAGAACGGCAGAAAATGGAAGCTCAGGACCTGAGCATAGGTGGCAGCCACCGTAAGGAGCACAAGACCAAGGAGAAGACCTGAAAACCAAGTCCTGGAAGAGATCCAAACAAGAAATGATCGCAGTCCACTCATGATTGACCCGAGATGCATACAGTCGGAGGAGTCCGGTTGGCGAGCACCCGTTCCGCAACTCCTTTCAACCCTCCATTCGGTGCTAGATCGGGAATGGCAATGAAATCCGCAAGAGCTCCCGGGGAAAACTGCCCTAGTCTTCCGGCGCGACCGATCGCGGCAGCAGGGGCTGTCGTCACCATACGCAGAATTTCGCCCGGATCCAGCATGGGGAAAGATTCGGACAGAGCCCTCATTTCAGCAAACATGTTGAGATCCTGATTGCTTGCCAGACTGTCAGTTCCCAAGAGGAGAGGAATCCCGCTTTCTCGGAAGAAATTCAGATCAAAGGGAGGTCGTTTGAAAAACTCATGGGTTCTGGGGCAATGAACCACGGGATATCGTCCAGCCGTGCGTTTTAGCAACTCCCGGTCGTTACTATCGAGCTGATTCATGTGAACAAGGATCGATCCCTCGGGAACAAGCTCTCTCCCCAGCACTGCTTGAATAGGGGTCATACCCTTACAATCTTCCATCGGACGCCCAATGGAGCATAAAAATTCGTAGAGAAGCCCCTCACCCTTCGCAAACATGCTCATTTCTTCCTCGGACTCGGCTAGGTGTGTGCAGAGTGGAAGCTGATATTTGAGAGCATAGGTCGAGGAGAGTTCGTAGAGCTCGCGGGAGACAGTGTAAGGGGCATGGGGCGAGATTCCAAACCCTCCTAACCCCTCACCCGCTTTCTCGAGGAAATAGATTGCCCCCGCCAAGGCCTCTGCTGATTGGAGGCGACTCCTCACATCCATGACTTCGAGAAACCACCAAACCCTGATCGGGGGTTCCAGAAGAAAGGGCACCAATTCTGGAAAGGACTCAATATTCAGGACCGTAGTACAGCCCCACTGTTGAAGCTCCTTCATTCCCGCTGCTATTGCATCTAGGTAATCCCTTTGGTCCAGGGAGCGACGCATGGCATTGAGACGCTGGATCCACTCGGAAAACGAGCCTTCTCCAAAGAGAGCGCCCCTCATCATCGTGTAGTCGAGATGGCAATGCGCATTGATCAGCCCGGGCATTAGGATCACCTCGCCGAGATCTTCCTGCAAGGCGCTGGGATACTCCCGAACCAGCTCCTTCCAGGTACCCACGCCAAGGATCTCGCCTCCCCTCACGGCAAGCCCTCCATCCGAAATGTCAGGCGAACTCATCGGAAGCACGCTTGCTCCCCTGTAGAGCCTTATTGCTTCTGAGGCTGGCATGGCGTGATGGAGACTAATCCTTCAGTCTTTGGTTCCTTAGTCCCTAGTCCTTCTTGGGAAGATTGCCCTTGGCAATCGGACGTGCCGCTGCGACCACTAGATTACAGAGTTCGCGGCAGATCAGCGGAATTCGGTCAGTGGGAAGCGTGTCAAGGGAGAGCTTCTCGACAGGAAAACCTGAGAGCGGTTCACCGGGCGTCAGATCCCAGAGAATGGTTCGGAGGCATCCTCCGTCGGAGGTGCAGCACTTCGCCACAAGTTCTTGGGCTTGATCGGGCTTCAATAATTGCGTGATCCGGTACATTCCCGACTGACGGTCCAAGGTCTGACGAAGGCTCGTAGGCTGAAGGGACCCATTGAGGAAAGAAAGCCAGAGTCCAAGGGCTGCAGGATAAAAATATTCGATCGCCCGTTCCATCTCCTCGAGTG
>CAIXGT010000035.1 GCA_903919105.1 uncultured Spartobacteria bacterium
CGGGGGGGGCTGCCTGTGCGTTGCGATGGCCCATCTCCATGGCCATGCCTACGTCAATCACGGTCAGATCGGTTCACACCCTGCAGAAAGAGGATCTGCTGTGGCACATCCGGAGCCGTAGCCGTCGCGTAGCGACGGCTGGGGGATAGGGAATAGGCTATGGGTTATAGGGAGCCAAAAGACTCCAAGTTTTTATACCCTATCACCCATTCCCGATCACCTATCACCCACGACTGTTACTCCAGCCAGCCGAGGATATTGAAGTTGGCCGACATCAGCGCCGCAACAATAGCAAAGGCCCCCAAAAGGTGACCTATCAGGACGACCGGCAACGCTACGACGAGCCAGCGCCCGATAGCGCTCTCGATGAGATTCTGCTTCTCGGAAGGCTCAGCGGGAAAAGGGAAGCTGTTCATGAAGAACTGAAGTATCGGGAGCCAGACCTAGAGTCAATGCCTCAACTTTCAAACGATCACGCGAAAGAAACAGGCTGAAAGAATATTCTCCCGCAGCCGTAACGGATGCGTAGCAACGGCCGGGCTAGCAAACGCAGAGACGCAGAGCGGAAAAGAATTTCAGGGAAAGCAGCCATAACGGAACGGACAGCAAAGGCAGTCCCATGGATTCCTGTTTTTCTTTTCATCTTTCTCCGCGCCTCAGGACCTCCGCGCCTCTGCGCGATAAAATATTTGATTGAAGAGATCTACCGACGTGGGGCTCTTCCCTTGCGTGGAGCTGCTGTCTTTTTCCCGCCGAGGCGCTTTTGTGGCTTGTGCGAGGGGGCACGACGGGGGCGCGGCACCGCCTTCAGGAGAGGGCGCTGCAGGGCTTTTTCCTGAGTTTCCTTTTTCTCCTTATGCTCTTTATTTTCCCTGAATGAGTCTGCATCCTCCGCGGCGATGGCGGCATTAACGATCGTACGTCCCTCCTTTTTGCGATCCTGAACCTCACGGCTATCGCGTCCCTTCATGCGAAGGCGGATCGGGACACCGGGAAAGGGCCAGCGAGCCCGGAATTGGTTGAAGAGGTATTCGCGGTAAGCATCCGTGATGAGATCGGGATCGTTCACGAAGAGCAGGAACTCGGGCGGGCTGAACGGCCGTACGATCGCCGGCAACACTTGGGTGGCGTAAAGGAGCTTGAAGCGCTTGCCCGACTTGGAGGGAGGAGGGTGCTGCTCGAAGGTGTCTCGGAAGAATCGGTTCAGCTCTCCCGTCGAGATTCGGGTTTCGGTTTCCTGGCGGACACTCTTGAGCGCGGTGAAAATCCGGCTGAACCCTTGGCCTGTCTTTGCCGAGATGCAGACCACCGGCGCGTAATCGAGGAAGAAGAGGTTCTTCCGGATCACGTCGGACTGTTCGCCTTGGGAAGCGCGCCCTCCGTCCTCCTTGCTGACGAGATCCCATTTGTTGAGAAGGATAATGCAGGCCTTGTACGATTCCTGAAGCATGCCGGCGATGCGTTTATCCTGAGTGGTGACTCCCTCGGTGGCATCGACCACGAGCAGTCCTGCATCAGCCCGTCGAATCGCTTCCTCGGAGCGCATCGCGCTGAAGATCTCCACCGAGGTGTCGGGCTTGGAACGGTGACGGAGTCCGGCAGTATCCACGAGAATGTAGGGCTCGCCGCCCAACTCACAGCGGACATCAAGGGCGTCGCGGGTGGTTCCGGAGATATCGCTAACGATGCTGCGCTCCTCGCCGAGCAACCGGTTCAGGAGTGAAGATTTCCCGACATTCGGACGCCCAACAATCGCCAGTCGGGGTGCTGAGAGATCCTCGGGTTCGGTGACAGCAACGGAAGCCATATCACCGAGCTTGCCGCCGATCATCTCGAGCAGATCAATGGTGCCGCGTCCATGGGCGGCGCTGATTGTCAGCACCTCCGGAAAACCTAGTTGAAAAAAATCCGCGACCAACGACTCATGCATTTCCTGATCGATCTTGTTGATGACCAGGATGAGGGGGCGACCGCCGGAACGCAGCATCCGAGCCAGTTCACGATCCAGAGGCGTGAGTCCTGCCCTCCCGTCCACAACAAAGAGAAGCAGGTCGGCGCTTGCTATCGCTACCTGTGCGGCCACATGGGTCGCCTCGGCGAAATCGGGATCAGGGGCATCGCCGATCCCACCCGTATCGATGATCTCAAAGGGCACCTGGCCCGTCTTGCAGATTCCGGCCAGACGATCGCGGGTCACTCCGGGCTGGTCGTGGACAATCGCAACCCTCCTGCCCATGAGGCGGTTGAAGAGGGATGACTTGCCCACATTGGGGCGACCGACAATGGCGACTCGTCTCATGAAAAAATTAAAGTGTTAACTCCGCTCAGGAAGCGGGCTTATCCGAGGTTGTCACGGGAACGGTATGTCCGCCATCCTGGAGTTGCTTGATACCGGCAGCGACATAGCCGATACCGCTCAAAAGCGTGATTGCTCCGGAGACCCAGAC
>CAIXGT010000036.1 GCA_903919105.1 uncultured Spartobacteria bacterium
GCGCTTCGGAGGGTGAGCCATGAGCTGGGCTGAAGCGCCAAGCGGAGTCCGGGAGTCGCCATCGGATAGGTGGGACCGCCGTTGGGCATGTTCATGGTGAACACAGCGGGAGGGCCGAAGGTGCTGTTGACAAAAAGATTTGCCGTGTCGGAAACCATGAACTCGGTGTCGACGGGTATCATGCCACCGCGTAGGGAGATGGCATCATGGAGCAGATTCTGCTGAAGCCAGAGTTCGTAGCACCGGAAGGCTGGCTGGCCGGCGATACTGCTTGCCGTGAGGGAATTTCCGATGAATTTCGACGAGACATCATTTCCGTAGAGCCAGAGCCAGGTGTTTTTGAGAGAAGCACCCTCCCAGCCCACCGCCTTCTGAAGATCGACAGCGAGGCCAAAGTTCAGGAGTCCGGAGTAGGTTCCCCCTTGGGATGCCCCACCTGTTGTATTCCCAAGCATGTCGGAAACCGATTGGAGCGAGATGACGACCCCGTTCGTCTCGGCTTTCGGCCGGTATCCTAGACACTCACCCGCCAACCTCGGCTGGTTCAGAAGATTAAAAGGATCTGGCATGTCGACCGGATCCGCATGAAGCCAACCACCAAGACCGAGAAAAAGAAACAAACTGCTTTTAAAAGGAGATTTTTTCATGACAAAAAGTGCCTTTTGGGTAGGGACGAGCGGAAGTGAAAGGAATGATCGCAGGGAACGCAACTCTTTAGAGGTTGATCCAAATGATTACGCCAACCTGGCGTCAGAGCGGATAGAGGAGTGCTTTCGTGCACCGAAATAGGAGCCTATCACGATGGCGGCAGCCAGCACTTGAGCCGCGAGGGTCTCCACCGTGGGGAAGAGTGAGAACCAGACCCCGCTCCAAGCAGGAGTCCAGGCCGTGAGCCATGGAATGGTTGTGGTCGGGATCCAATGCGCCAATTGCATCTCCTGGGCCTGCTCACCCACACTGACCAGAAGTACGAATCCGAGAAGCACACCGGTGATCACGAGCATCTTGCGGTATGGCAGGCGGCGCTGAGCAACGAAGGCAATCACACCCACTCCCGCAGTCAGGACGAGCCCGATCAAGGCACCTCCCAAGACCACATTGCCTCCCCACTTGAGGCGATAGGTCTGGAGGAAGAGGATAATCTCTACACCTTCGCGATAAACCGAGGTGAAGCCCAAGGCGGCGAGACCGAGGAGGATTCCGATCGTTCCTTTGTCTCCGGATTCCGTTTCGGAAAGGAGGGCACGCTTGCGACGGTTATGCATTTTGATCCATCCACCCCAATAAACCTTGTGAAAGAACCAATTCATGATCACCAGCAGGACCACGATCGCGAGCAGTCCGGTCACGGCCTGTAGCTGGAGAGCCGAGAAATTCTCCGTGAGTTTGTCGACGATCCGGATAGCCACGAACCATGTTGCCATGGTCAGCAGGAGCCCCACGATGACACCACTGGCTATCGGGCGATGAACTTGGGTTGCCGTGCTGGTCATTCCCGCGGTCAATGCCGCCAGTACCAAGACACACTCCAACCCCTCACGGAAGACAAGCACCGCAATGTCAAAGAAGGCCGTCACCGGCGTCGTGCCCTCCGTTGTGGGATCAGGTGATCCAGAAGCCGTCACTCCGGCCCAGATGAGTGCAGCGGTGGCCAAGATTCCCACAATCCAAAGCGACGCCTTCGCGGTGGGAGAAAGCTTCCTCAAGGGTGGAATTTCTAGGGAGGGAGTTGGCAGAAGCGTGGAGCATTGGTTTTCGGTCGTGGTCATGAGCTGGGTATGATTTGGCGGTGAATCAAATATTGAGATTTTATCTCAATGAGAATGAGTCTCATTCTCTATAAATTGAAGTTCAAGATTATTCTTGGGAATAAGCAGCAGCCCCAATCGCGTTGGATTTTTTCCGATGCGTCTTGATCGGACCCTCCGGTTATGCGCTCCTATTCCCATGAAGGCCTGCGTTCGCTTCCTGATTCCCTGCATCATCGCCTCAACACTCTCAGGTGCCCGTGCCGATCTGAAAGTTGCCTCGCTCTCGACCATCACCACGGATCTGGCCCGCCAGATCGGCGGCACGAATGTTACGGTGACCGGAATCATCAGGCCGGGGATCGATCCGCATGAGTTCGAACCGACGCCGGGAGACGTGAAAACAGTCGCCGATGCGGATCTGGTTCTTCTCACCGGCAAGGGGATGGAGGGCTACCTGACCAAACTGGAGGAGGCCGCAGGGGGCTCCGTCAAGTTCGTCAACGTGGGAAAGGACATTCCTTCGCTGACCCTTTCGGAAGAGGGGAAAAAGATCGAGGATCCCCACTGGTGGCACAGTGTCGCGAACATGAAGCAGGCCACCCGAGTGGTAGCGGAAGCCTTTGAGAAAGCCGACCCTGTCAATGCCATCAGCTACGACAAGAACGCGTCCGCCTATCTCGCCAAACTCGATGAACTTAAGCGCTGGATCCGAGTGAAACTCGCCTCACTACCCCACGATCGAAGAAAACTGGTCACCTCGCAC
>CAIXGT010000037.1 GCA_903919105.1 uncultured Spartobacteria bacterium
AAGGCAGGATGGACGGACCTTTGTCGCCGTGACCCATGATCCGGCTCTAGCCACTCTCGGCGACCGTCAGCTCTACCTCAAGGAAGGCCATCTTCAGGAACAACTCGCCTAAGGAACCGCTAACACGCCCTCAGGTTTAAGGTCTCCAGTTTCATCCTTCCATGTCTTCTACCCCCTCCATCGTCACACCCGTTCAAGTCATGTTCTTCGACACGGATGCCGGCGGTGTCGTCCACAACATCGCCTACCTGCGCTTCATCGAGACGGCCCGCACGCTGCTTGCCGTACAGCTTGGAATGGACTGGGCGAGGATGTCCCAAACCTCGGTCTATCCCGTGGTCGTGCGCACCGAGATCGACTACAAGAGGCCCGCCATTCTGGGTGATGAGTTGGAGGTCCACGGCCGTTTGGGTGAGGCCTCCCCTGCGCGCTTCTGGTGCCACTTCGAGATCAAGCGCCCGCGCGACGGAGCGCTGATGATTACCTGCCAGCAAGCGCTAGCCTTCGTGAAGATGCCTGAGGGGAAGCCTCTCCGCCTACCCAAAGGGTGGCCCGAGCCGTTTGCTCCAGAAGTTTAACGAAACATTCCCATTTTCAGGTTTCAGCTTTCAGGTTTCGGGTTTTAATATCCCCAGATGGAACAAGTCGTCATCATCGGATCCGGTTGCGCCGGATGGACCGCCGCTATCTATACCGCGCGCGCTAATCTCAACCCTCTTCTGATCACTGGCCAGCAGCCCGGCGGCCTGCTCACCACCACCTCGAGCGTTGAAAACTTCCCCGGCTTCCAGAACGGTATCGAGGGAACAGCGCTCATGATGGAGATGCAGGAACAGGCCACACGCTTCGGAACACGGATCCAGTATTTGTGCCGTGTGGAGTCAGTCGATTTTTCCTCCAGTCCGCTGAAAGTCACGGTCGATGGAAAAACAATCGAGACCCGCAGCGTCATCGTTGCGGTCGGAGCTGGACACCGTCACCTTGGCGTCCCCGGGGAACATGAGCTTGAGAACAGAGGCGTCACCTACTGCGCTACCTGCGACGGGGCACTTCCGATTTTCCGCAACCAGCCGCTCGTGGTCGTGGGAGGAGGAGACTCGGCCTGTGAAGAGGCCAGCTATCTCACACGGTTCGCCTCGCAGGTCTATCTGATTCACCGCCGCGATTCACTCCGCGCCTCCAAGATCATGGCCGAGCGGACACTCGCCAACCCCAAGATCACCCCCGTTTGGAACTCCGTTGTGGAAGAGGTGCTCGATGTCACGCAAAACCGCGTCACCGGAGTGCGCCTGAAGAACATCGTGACCGATGAAGTCAGCACGCTGGATTGCGCCGGTGTCTTTGTGGCGGTCGGCCACACACCGAACACGCAAATCTTCCAAGGACAGCTCACCATGGATGAGGCCGGATACCTCATTCTCGGAGAGGGCAGCCGCACGAACATCCCCGGGGTCTTCGCGGCCGGTGATTGCGCCGACTCAGTCTACCGCCAGGCCATCACGGCAGCGGGCATGGGCTGTGCTGCTGCGATCGACGCGGAACGCTGGCTTGCTGCACTTTAATCAAGATCCTGGGCTCTTCATGCCCTCCACCTTTCCTCAGTGGTAATTTGCGACCTGACCCAATTCTACTCCCCTTTCTCGGGAGGGGTGCGGCGTTATGTAGCGGAGAAGGCGGCTCACTTGGAAGCAGCCGGTGATCGCCATGTGCTGATCATTCCGGGCGAAAAGACCGAACGTCACGTCGTGGGCCTCCAGACAATCTATACCATCGAATCGCCGCTGATTTCGCGAACGGCACGCTATCGCGCACTCATCAATCTCAACCTTGTGGAAGAGGCTTTGGAACGGGAAAAGCCGGACCTGATCGAATCGGGCGATCCCTATCAGATAGCTTGGAAGGCGCTCGCCTCGGGACGCGCTCTAGGGATCCCTACCGTCGGCTTCTACCATTCCCATTTTCCGGATGCGGTGCTTCGTTCCGTGGCCAAGTACTTCGGCTCCATCTCCGTGATGATGGCCTCAGAGATCGGTAAAAAATATGCCGTCACGCTTTACAACCGGTTCGAGCGCACTCTTGTCCCGAGTGCTGGCCTCTCCGATCTCCTTAGCACGTGGGGCATGGAGAATGTCGAGACTCTTGAACTCGGCGTCGACACGGACATCTTCTTTCCCGACAGAGAGCGCGGACATGCAGCCCGCCAAGCTCTTGGATGGCCCTCCGACAAACAGGTCCTGCTCTATGTCGGCAGGCTCAATGCCGACAAGAACGTGCGCGGGCTCTTCGAGGCTTTCGCTCTGCTGCACAAGAGCGATCCGAGACGTTTTCATCTGGTTGTGGTCGGCGACGGCATGCTTCGCAATACGCTTCATCATCTGGAAGAAACGACGCAGGCCGTAAGCTGGATTCGTTACTGCAACGGATCCCAGGAGCTGGCTGACATCTACAGGGCGGCGGATCTCTTCGTGCATCCCGGGGTCAAGGAGACCTTCGGACTGGTGACCCTCGAGAGTCAGGCTTGCGGAACCCCCGTGGTCGGGATCCGCGGCAGCTACATGGACGCGATCAACTTCAGCGGCCTGCACAACTGGTCGGCGGACAACAATGCGGAGGCACTGGCCGGGGCGATCCGGACAGTTGCGAATCAGAATCTTGCGGAGTCTGGCCTCCGGGCCTCCACCTTCGTGAAAGGCCGCTACTGCTGGAAGGAAGTCTTCGGGCGTCTCTTTGCGATTTACCGAGAGGTGATCGCCTCGTACAACCCTTAGAGTGTCTTCTGTAACCACCTTGGCCCAGCCGGTTTCATCGTTAACGAACGGCGTCCTAATCCGCCGCTACGAGTCGCGCGACCGCAAGGCCGTCCGCCGTCTCTGCTGTGAGACCGGATTTCTGGGTAAGGCGATCGACCCCGTCTTCCAAGATCGCGAGATTTTCGCTGACTACTTGACGCGCTACTACACCGACATCGAGCCGGAGTCTTCGTTCGTGCTGGAGCAGGAGGGCATTGTGAAGGGCTATCTGCTCGGCTCCTACCGTCCCTTCCGCCAGCAGCTCTTCAACTTCTTCAACAACATCCATCTTTTCACGCGCGGGATGGCCAAGTACCCCTTTTACAACAAAGCCACCCGTGACTTCATCGGCTGGATCCTGCGCACTTCGTGGAAAGAGGTTCCGCAGGCTCCCCGCCGCAGCGCCCACTTCCATTTCAATATTCTGCCCGAGGCTCAAGGGCTTGCTCATAGCACCAAGCTTATGAACAGCTATCTGGATCATCTGCGCAGCAAGAACGTGCGCCAGGTCTATGGTCAGGTGGTGACCTTTGAAGCACGGCGCGGAGCCAGGGTTTTTGAACGCTACGGCTTCCAGGTGCTCAACCGCAGCGAGATCACGAAATACCGCAAGACCCACCCCGAACCAGTCTACCTCACAACCGTCCTGAAGGAGCTGCGTTAGCCTGTTGGCAGGTTGGACTATTGGGCTGTTGGCTCAGGTTTATTAATCTACCATGTCTGGTCCCTTGAATTTTTCGTTTCAGACGAACGTCTGCGCATAACTTGGCATGCGTACTGAATTGCCAATAGTCCAACAGCCCAAATACCCAATAGCCTCTCTCCACCAATGACTGACACCGAGGCAGCGATCATCCTGAACATGCTTCCCCAGGTGGGGCCCGTCCGAGTGCGGCGGCTGACCGAGCAGTTCGGATCCCTCTCTGCGATCCTCGGGGCTACTGGTTCGGCATTGCGCAGTGTAGAAGGAATCGGGCAGGAAGTTTCCTCCGTCATCAACTCCTGGCAAGAACACGCCGATCTAGATGCCGAGCTTGCTTTGGTTCAGAAGGCAGGAGCCCGCGTCCTGACTCAAGCCGACTCCGAGTATCCCGAACTCCTCAAGGAGATCCATGATCCCCCAATCGTCCTCTACATCCTTGGCAAGCTGGAGGAACGCGACCACCGGAATGGCATCGGCATCGTAGGCACGCGGAAGGCAAGCCACTACGCCTTGGAGTCGGCAAAGAAGCTAGGCTACCAGCTAGCCTACTCCGGTCTGACGGTCTACAGCGGTCTTGCACGCGGCATAGACACGGCAGCCCATCAGGCAGCCCTGGCGGCTAATGGCCGCACGGTTGCGGTTCTGGGCAGCGGCCTCTCCCATATCTATCCTGAGGAGAATATTCCCTTGGTTGAGAAGATCGTTGAGAACCACGGGGCTGTGATCAGTGAGTTCCCCATGGGGGTCACCCCGACAAAGCAGACCTTTCCCAAGCGGAACCGGATCATCAGCGGCTGCTCTTTTGGCTTGTTGGTTGTGGAGGCTGGCCAGAACAGCGGCGCCCTGATCAGCGCGCGGGAGGCCGGGGATCAAGGCCGCTCCGTTTATGCCGTTCCCGGTCGGATCGATCATCCGGGCACCCTCGGCTCGAACCGTCTTATCCAGCAGGGAGCCAAGCTCGTGATCGATGCAGCTGATATTCTAGCAGATCTCCCCATGATCTTTGCGGTGCCGCCGGAGCTCTCCCGCAGCCGTCCAAAGGTGGAACTGACCGGAGAGGAGCTCTTGGTTTACGAGGCAATCGGCGAGGATCCGACCCCCGTGGATACGATCATTGCCAGATCCGGTTTGCCACCAGCGACGGTCTCTTCTAGGTTGCTCGCCCTTGAGCTAGGACGCCATGTCCGGGCCCAACCGGGCAACCGCTTCATCAAACTGATCTGATTTTTCATAAGTTTTCCCATTAATCCTTTCCGCCTTCAGTTTTTCACTTTTCACTTTTTCCTCCATGTCCAAAACCCTAGTCATCGCCGAGAAGCCCAGCGTCGCCGCCGATTTGGCCCGAGCCTTGGGAGGGAAGGCGGCTAAGGCCGAGTTCTTCGAGGTGGACGACTACATCATCACCTCGGCGGTTGGTCACTTGGTGGAGCTCTGCCTGCCTAACAAAATGACCGGGGGCAAAGGCCTCTCTTGGAAGCTCGATTCCCTGCCTATCATTCCTGAGGAGTTTGAGCTTCAACCCATTGCGCGCTCCGCGGATCGCCTGGCCGTGGTCAAGCGACTGCTCAAGAAGCCCGAGGTCACTTCGGTCATCAATGCCTGCGACGCCGGCCGCGAGGGAGAGCTCATCTTCCACAACATCATCCAGCTGACCGGTTGCAAGAAGCCAGTGAAGCGCCTCTGGCTCCAGTCGATGACCAAGGAGGCCATCCAGGAGGGCTTCGCCCACCTGCGCGATGATGCCGAGATGCAGCCGCTGGCAGCCGCAGCCGTCTGCCGCTCCGAGAGCGACTGGCTTGTCGGGATCAACAGTACCCGCGCACTCACCGCCGTAAACTCGGGCCAGGGTGGCTTCCAGCTGACGCCCGTGGGCCGGGTCCAGACCCCGACACTCGCGATCCTAGTCGAGCGTGAGGAGAAGATCCGCGCCTTCGTGCCGAAGACCTACTTTGAGGTCCACGGAGTCTTTTCCGTGGCTGCCGGAAGCTATCCCGGCCGCTGGTTCGACGAGAGTTTCAAGAAATCCGAAGGGGAAGCCGACTCTGCGGACAAGAAGGCCGAGCGCCTCTGGGATAATGCCGCCGCAGAGGCGATCCGCACCAAGTGCGAAGGCAAACCAGGCGTCATCGAAGAGACCAAAAAATCAACCAGCCAGGCCTCCCCACTCCTCTACGATCTGACCACCCTCCAGCGCGAGGCCAACGGCCGCTTTGGCTTCAGCGCCAAGCGCACCCTCCAGCTGGCTCAGCGTCTCTACGAGCATCACAAGGTGCTCACCTATCCCCGAACCGACTCCCGCTACCTCCCCGAGGATAGCATGCCTGCAGTAAAAGCAGCATTCAAGTCGTTCGAGGACAAGGAGCTGCGCAAGCATGCCGAGCATGCCCTGACCCAGAACTGGGTCATCAAGACCGGCAAAGTCTTCAACAATGCGAAGGTCTCCGACCACCATGCCATCATCCCGACTGGCGCCTCCATCGCCGGGCTCGACGAGGTCGAGGCCAAGCTTTTCCAGATGGTTGCTCAACGCTTTGTGGCGGTCTTCTATCCCCCCGCTCGCTTTGACGTCACCACCCGGATCACCCGCGTGGAAGAAGAGCCTTTCAAGAGCGAGGGGAAGGTCCTCACCGATCCGGGATGGCAGGCCGTCTATGGCAAGCATGCGGTCGCCGAGGGCGAAGAAGATGCGAAGACTTTAGTTCCGGTTGCAGCTGCCAATGGAGCATCTGGCGCGCTCGAGCCCGCACGCACGGACTCGCTTCAGGTACATGAGACCCAGACGCGTCCCCCGGCCCGCTACAACGAAGCAACCCTGCTGAGTGCCATGGAAGGTGCGGGTAAGCTGGTCGAGGATGAGGAACTGCGCGAGGCCATGAGCCTTCGCGGCCTTGGCACTCCGGCCACGCGCGCCGCCATCATCGAAGGACTCCTGGGCGACGGTTATGTCCTGCGCGAGGGACGCGACCTCACCGCCACCAGCAAGGGCATGGCGCTGGTCAACCTGCTCAAGCATATGGGTGTGGCTGTCCTGACTTCGCCGGAGCTGACAGGCGATTGGGAGCACAAGCTCAAGCAGATGGAGGCCGGAGAGTTCCAGCGCCCCGAGTTCATGGAGGAGATCCGCGTCTTCACACGCGACATCATCACGAAGGCCCAGGGCTTCACCGACGATGCCGAGGGGGCTTTCCCAGACCTGGAGGTCGTTTGCCCCAAGTGCGGCAAGGGCC
>CAIXGT010000038.1 GCA_903919105.1 uncultured Spartobacteria bacterium
GCGAGAGCCGGATTGGCCTTCCCCTTGGAAAGCTTCATGACCTGGCCCTTGAGGAAATTCAATGCGGCTTCTTTTCCGGACTTGAAGTCGGCGACGGAGGCCGGATTTGCGGCAATGACTTCGTCGCAGAAGGCCTCGATGGCCCCGGTGTCGCTGACCTGCTTGAGCCCCTTCTCCTCAACGATCACGGCAGGCTGCTTACCGCTCACCATCATCTCGGCAAAGACCTCCTTGCCCTGGCGGCCGCTGATAGTTCCTCCCTCGATAAGAACCGTGAGTTCACCGATATAGGCGGCCTGGATGGGGCATTTCGAGAGATCCAGCGAAGCCGCTGAAAGCGCGCTGAGCAGGTCGTTGATGATCCAGTTAGCGACGCTCTTCGGCTTTGGCGAATCCTTGGCGGCCTTTTCGAAATAATCAGCCAGCGCGGCATCATCGGCAAGGACCGCCGCATCATACTCGCTGATACCGAAGTCAGCGACGAAGCGGTCGCGCTTGGCCTGAGGCAACTCCGGCATGCCGACCTTGGCCGAGTCGACAAGCTTGGCCGTGCGAACCGGCAAGAGGTCCGGATCGGGGAAGTAGCGGTAGTCGTGAGCGGACTCCTTGATACGCATGAGCGTCGTCTCGCCGCGGTCGTCATCCCAGCGACGCGTCTCCTGATCGAGTTTGCCGCCGGCCTTCACAAAGGCAGTTTGGCGCTCGATCTCGAAGGCGAGAGCCCTGCGGACGCCGCTGATGGAGTTGAGATTCTTCAACTCGATCTTGGTGCCGTATTCCTTCTGGCCGACAGGTCGGACGGAAACATTCACATCGCATCGCATCTGCCCTTTCTCCATGTCGGCGTCGCTGATCTCACCATAGACGAGGATCTGACGAAGTGCCGTGAGATAGGCAAAGGCCTCCTCAGGGGAAGCGATGTCGGCCTCGGAAACGATCTCCATGAGTGGTGTGCCGGCGCGGTTGAAATCAATGCCGCTGGCCGTCTCGAGATGGAAACTCTTGGCCACATCCTCTTCGAGATGGATGCGGGTGAGCCGGATCTTCTTGCCGGGGGTCGCGATCGTCTTCTGGGCATCCTTCGGATAGGCCGTCTCGTGCAGCGGGACGTCGCCTCCGAGACAGAGGGGCTGGTCGTACTGGGAGATCTGATAGTTCTTCGGCATGTCCGGGTAGTAGTAGTTCTTGCGATCGAACTTGCAGACTTCGGGAATGTCGCAGCCAAGCATCAGTCCTGCGCGGGCGGTAAGGCGCAAAGCCTCACCGTTCATCACCGGAAGCGCCCCTGGCAGTCCAAGACAGGTGGGGCAGGTGTGCGTGTTCGGTTCAGCTCCGTACTCAACCTTGCAACCGCAGAACATCTTGCTCTTGGTTTTCAACTGGGCATGGACTTCAAGTCCGATCGTTACGCTGTATTCCGTGCTCATAGGATGATGTTCTCTGTCAGTTGGCGTTACCGGGAGTCGTGATTGATTGCGAGGAAGCGTTTGTAGCGTGAGGCTTGGCGTGAGGCGAGTTCGGAGAATCGCCGGGATGGGCTTTTTTGATCGGTTGGATCGGCTGGCTGAGCCGGATGGGGGCTGGGGGTTCCAGGGCGTAGTTAAGCGCCCCGGTCAGGTCAAATTCCTTCAACTGAGCAAGCAACTGGGGGTCATTGGCCGCCGCCTGGACATGCTTGTTCTGCAACAGGGGGAGGATGTTCTTTTTCTCGGCTGCTTTTTCCAGGGCAGGATCTTGGATCAGTGCGGTAATATGGGGATTGGCGATGATCTTCAGTGTCCCTGGATACTGCACGAATCGCTCAATGGCCTGTTGCGAACCTGCTACCATAGAGATCTTCACGATATTGTCGTAGAATGCGGTCGGGAGCGGGTCTGCCTTCTTGAGAGTTTGGCCAGTGACGCCGATTTCCAGAGACTCCTTGAGCTTGATCAGGAAAAGAGCCGTTTTTTCCGTAGCGATTGCCCGTCCCTCATTACGTGCCTGGACAACGCGAAGTTCTCCGAGGGCACCCATGCCCCTGATCAGCGTGATCCCGGCCCAGAGAAAGAGGAGGCCGAAGATCAATCCGCAAACCGCGCCACCCAGACCAAAACCGAGACGGATCACTCCGGCATGGTCTCCTGTTTTCTTAAAAAGTAGCCCCGCAATGATTGAGATGCCGACATAGATACCGATACCGACTGTTAGCCCCGCGACGGCGGGGGCGATCAGGGGAGGGACCTTGGAGAAAAAGGCGACCACCGTTCCCGTCGCCCCTGCTGCGGTCGAGCCGCCGATCCAAGCACAGAAAAGGGCCGCCAACCTCAAAAGGCCGCGCACGGCTCCCAGTCGCCAGCCGCGCCAGAGCTCCCAGAGCAGGAAAAGTGTCGCCGCGATGAAAATGTACTGCTGCCACTGAGCGGAGCCTTCAAGAATCATTGGACCTCAGAATGAAGAAGCGGCGCAGGAAATCAATCCTGCGTCGCTTCCTCGCGGGGGGGGGAAAGTTCCTGGGATGGCGGCTCGTCATCCGAGCCTCCAGGCGAGCAGTCCGAGGATGCCTGATCTGGGAAGATTGGCAGACAAATGGCACTCGTTCCTGAATTCTTGAGTTCCTGATTAATTGCTCAGGCTTGGGTTGCTGCGGTGACGTTTTCCTGAGTCTCGTCGCGCAGGGTGCTGTTCGATTCCGCTGCAGGCGGGAGTTGCTCATCCCGACCGGTGAACTTGACGCTGAGGAGCTTGCTGATACCGCGCTCCTCCATGGTGACTCCATAGAGGGAGTCGGCGCGCGACATGGTGCGCTTATTGTGCGTGATGACCATGAACTGACTCTGGCCGATAAAGCGGTCGAGCAGTTTGATGAAGCGACCGATGTTCGACTCGTCGAGCGGTGCGTCCATTTCGTCGAGCACACAGAAGGGGGAGGGCTTCACCATGTAGATAGCAAAGAGGAGGGCCACGGCCGTCATGGTGCGTTCACCGCCCGAGAGGAGCGAGATGCTCTGGAGCTTCTTTCCGGGAGGGCTGGCGATGATCTCGATGCCGCTCTCGAGCGGGTCGCTCTCGTCCATGAGAAGGAGGTTCGCCTTACCGCCGCCGAAGAGCTGGGCGAACATCTCCTGGAAGTTCACACGGATCTTCTCGAAGGTCTCGGAGAAGAGCACCTTGGTTGTCTTGTTGATGCGCGCAATCGCCTCCATCAGCTCGGCCTTGCCGTTGATGAGGTCGTTATTCTGCTGTTCCAGAAAGTTGTAGCGCTCCTCCAGCTCGTCGTACTCCTGAATGGCATCAAGGTTCACGGGGCCCATGGAGTCAGCCCGCTCGGTTAGCTCGGCAACAACCAGTTCGATCCGCTCCCACGGAATTTCTGCAGGGATGGGGCCGCTCATCGACTGAATCGACTGAACCGACTCGATCGTCATCTCCACTTCGCCCATTGACTCGGTCGTAGATTCAGTAGACGGAGGAAGGGCGGCGCGGCGCTCTTTCTCCTTCTGCTGGGCAACGGCCTTGAGCAGGGCGTAGCGGTCAGGCTCAAAGCCGGCGAGGTCGAGCTGATAGCGTCGGGAGACATGGTCGCGTATCGCCTCTGCCCGGAGCTTCAGCTCGGCAAGGCGAACCTCGTTCTTCGAGCGATTATCTTGCAGGTCAGAGAGATTTTTGCGGGCACCCCGCAGGGCGATTTCCAAAGCCTCAACACCGGATTGCAGTTCGGCACGGCGAACGCTGAGCTCCAGCACACGTGACTCGGCTTCGGCGCTTTCGGTCTTCCAGATCTCGACGCTCTCGGCGAGCCCGGTCGATTCGGCTTCAAGGGACCGGATCTTCTCATCATGCGTGGTGATGTCGCGTTCACGGGCCGAGATCGTCTCGGCCAGCTCCCGAACTCGCGCCTCCATGGGAGCGCGCTGGTTAGCAAGCGATTGCTGACGCTGACGCTCAGTGGCGACACGCAGGCGTGCTTCAGCAAGTTCTGCTGCTGCAGTAGTCTCGGCGTCACGCAGGAAGGAAATCTTTGAGCTGGCAGCGGATCGTTCTTCGCGTGCGGCATTGAGCTCCAGCGAGGCTTTCTCCAGCTGCTGCTCGCGTTCTGCCATCTGTGCTTCCAAGAGCAGGATATGTTCCTGGAGAGAGGCGATCTCGCCATCCAAGGACTCGTGACGGTTGCGAGCATTCTCCAATTCGCGGGTTGCCAGAAGGTTATCGGCCTGCGCGGCAGCAAGCAGTCCCTGCGTGTTGCCAAGAAATTCTCGGGCATCGCGCAGACGATTGACGGCCGCCTCGAGGGAAGCAAGAGCCCCCTCGCGAACAAGCGATAAATGGTTAACGCTCTCTCGCATCACCGACACTTCCCTCTCAAGCGAGGCGATCTGGGAGCGACGCAGCAACGCAGAGCCAGTCGCCTCACCCGTGGCGCCGCCATGAGCAACTCCATCGCGCGCGATGAATTCTCCCGTACGTGCCGCAAAAGCAAGACCGGGATATTGCTTCTTAAGGCGGAAGGCGGTCTGCAGATCGGGAACGATGACCACTCCCTCAAGAAGGCGTGCGATCAGCCCATGCGCCGAGCCGGTAGCGCGCACCACATCGACTGCCCAGCAAGTCGCACCCTCGGGAAGCGCCCCGGCTGGGGAAGGACTGCTCGGAAGAAGATCGCTTGCCACCACGGAAGCACGTCCTTGGGCAGCCTCGCGCAACGTCTGAAGGGCAGTCTCCGCCATGCCGGCATCGGCAAAAACAATGGCCCGGCTGGCAGCCCCAAGCGCGGCCTCGATCGCTGGGATTTCGGCGGCCGGAACTTCGATCAGCGAGGCAAGTGTTCCGAGAATGCCGGCCTGATAAAATTCGGGGCGGTCTAGGCCGCGCAGGATAGCCTGCGCTCCCTCGCCAAGTCCCTCACCCTCACGCTCAAGCTGGAGTAGGATTTCCAGCCGGTGTTCGCGTTCGGAGAGTTGCTTTACCGAGTTGTTCCATTCGGTCTCGGCAATCTGGCGAGCATTCTGCGCCTCTTCATGCCCCTGCTGGGCGGCGAGAAGCTCCTGCTCCGCCGCGTCCAAGGAGGCTCGTGTGGAGGCCTGGGCAGCTCCCGTCTGGTCCGCGCGCGTTGCGGCTGTCGTGACGGCAAGGCCGGCGACGGAAACCTGCTCCTGGAGTTGGAGGGAGCGGGACCTCTCCGCGTCGCGGCGAGCGCTGGCGGTGGAGAGCTCACCCCGAACATCGGTGAGACGGTTTTCCAGTCCATGAAGGCGTCCGCTGAGAGACTCGGTGGCCTGCTCGGCGGACTGACGCTCCTGCTGCGCCTGCTGGAGTCGGGCGGCGCCCGCCTGGAGTAGCTCTTCCTCGCCGCGGAGAACTTCCAGCAATGATGTCAGCTGGGCATCCGTCTGCTCGATCTCGTTTTCCTGCTCGCGGATGCGTAGATGCGTGGCATCGATATCAGCACTGGCGCGGATCCCCATCTCGCGGAATTCACCGCAGCGTTCGGCATTCGTCTCGATGCGGCTCTCGCCGGAGAAAATCCGGTTTCGCAGGGTCTGCAGGCTGTCGCGAGCAACTCCGGTCTCGGTATCGAGTGCGGTGACCTGCTCGCGGGCCCCGGCAACCTCGAGCTCCTGCTCGCCGATCTCACGCTCGTAGAGGGCGCGGGCATCGGCGCTCTTCTCGACCTGCTCCGCAACCTCGGTGATCGAGCGCTCGAGGTCGAGGTAGGTGCGGTGCGAAAGATGGGTATCGAGAACACGCAGGTCCTCCATGAGAGACTGATAGCGGCGGGCCTTCCCGGCCTGACGCTGGAGGGAGCCGATCTGTCGCTTCACCTCCTTGATGATGTCGGAGACGCGGAGCAGGTTCGACTCAGTGTACTCAAGCTTGCGAAGCGCCTCCTTCTTCTGGGCCTTGTACTTCGTGATGCCGGCAGCCTCTTCAAAGATGGCGCGGCGGTCTTCCGGACGACTGTTCAAGAGCTGGGCTGTGCGACCCTGCTCCATGATGGAGTAGGCGCTTCGGCCGATGCCAGTATCCATGAAGAGATTATGGATGTCCTTGAGCCGGCAGGGCGTGCCATTGATGAGATACTCAGACTTACCATCGCGAAAAACACGGCGGGTGATGCGGACTTCGTTCCACTCGACTCCCAGTTCCTGCTCGCACTCATCGAAGGTCATGGAGACTTCGGCCATGTTGTGGGGCTGGCGGGTATCGGTACCGTTGAAAATGACGTCGGCCATCTCGCCGCCACGAAGAGCCTTGGCAGACTGCTCGCCGAGCACCCACCGGATAGCATCCAAGACATTCGATTTGCCGCAGCCGTTAGGACCGACAATGGCCGTCACCCCTCGATGAAAACGCAGGGTTGTCTTCGGGGCGAAGGACTTGAATCCGATCAGTTCGAGTGATTGAAGATACATGAGAAAAGAGGTGGCTGAGGGGTGCCGAATAGTAGCTCTACTGGGTGCTAAGTCACAACAAAAAACACCACCCCTTGGGGGTATTTGTATCTATCACCACAATATATAGTGGTTTTCGGACATCTCCTCGACGGCTATCTTGAGGGAGTCGGACATCCCCTCCCCATTGCTTGCTTGGATAAGCCGGCAGGATTCCTTAAAAGATATTCCATGTCATCCTTTGATTTCAGGCCCGTTTTTATCAACAGCATTGTTTCAGTCACCACTCGAGCCCAGGCCGAGGATGTCGAGGTGATCTCTGCGGCCTAAAACAGAACGATTATCATGCAACGGCACTTGCTAAAGCCGAGCGTGCTAGTCGCTCTCGGTTTGCTTCTTCTCGGGGCGGCAACCGCAGAGGTCTGGTTTCTTAGATCCAAAGGTCACCATAACACAATTAATGCCCGAGCCTCGGAGCAGTTCGGTGAGGCACTGGAGCGGGCGGGGATTCAGACTCAGGCAAACCCTACCCAGTAGCCACCATCACTGGTTGACCCCGCTTTGGGTCTGTGATAACAATTTTCTCGTTAATGCGGGTATAGCTTAGTGGTAAAGTTCCTGCCTTCCAAGCAGGCCATGAGGGTTCGATTCCCTCTACCCGCTCCACTCCCCACCTTTCGTTTTAGGAGGGTTGATCGTTTTCTAAACACGATCGGTTCGATGGATTCATTTTATACAACCTCCGCACAGAGCAGTTCGGCTTGCTGGAGGACGGTTTGGACAGCTTGGTCCTGAAGGTCGGGAGGGTAGCCGTACTTGTTGAGGATACGCTTTACGATGACGCGGATTTTGGCTCGGGCACTTTCGCGAAGCGTCCAGTCGATCGTGGCACTCTTGCGGACCTGAGTGATGAGTTCGGCGGCGATCACCTTGAGCTGATCATTACCGAGCGCCCGGACAGCTGATTCATTAGCGGCAAGGGCATCGTAGAAGGCCACCTCGTCATCCGTGAGCCCGAGATCCACGCCCCTCTTGGTTGCAGAGTCTAGTTCCTTGGCCAGTTTGATCAGTTCCTCGATCACCTCCATCGTGGAGATGGCGCGGTTATGATATCCGTTCAGAGTCTGCTTCAGCTTATCGCTGAACTGCTTTGCCTGAACGAAGTTCCGCTTCGAGCGGACCTTGATCTCATCCTTGAGGAGTTTCTCCAGCAACTCGGCGGCGACGTTCTTGTGCTTCAGTCCCCGCACCTCGGCCAGGAATTTATCGGAGAGGATGCCGATATCAGGGCGGGGCAGCCCTGCGGCGGTGAAGACATCAATGATCTGTCCTTCGGTCGTGATTGCCTTGGAGACGAGCTGTCGAACTGCCGCGTCGAGCTGATCGGGATTCTTGCCACTCTTGCTCTCCTGCTTATTGAGAGCCGCCTGAATGGTTTGGAAGAAGGAGATGTCATCGCGGATCGCGGTCGCCTCGTCACTGGCAGCCGAGAGAGCAAAGGCCCGCGAGAGTTCTGTCACGACCTTAACGAAGCGTTTCTTCCCATCCTCCTGCTCTAGAATATGTTCCTGGGCCCCAGGGATCAGCTTAATCTTCTCGATGGTCGTTCCGCTCATCCACTTCGACCAGTCGTAGCCATGGAGCATATCGGAGGCGATCTGATGCTTCTCCAACAAGATCGCAATGGCCTGCTTCTCATCGTAGGTGGGATGCCCCTTACCCCCGCTCTGCGTATAGGTGACGAGAGCCTGCTTTAGCTGATCGGCCAGCCCTAGATAATCAACGATCAGCCCTCCCGGCTTATCGCGGAAGACGCGGTTCACCCGTGCGATTGCCTGCATCAGCCCATGCCCGCGCATCGGCTTATCGGCGTACATGGTGTGGAGACAGGGAGCGTCGAATCCGGTGAGCCACATATCGCGAACGATCACGATGCGGAAGGGATCCTTGCTATCCTTGAATCGATTAGCGAGTTTCCGGCGCTTCTCCTTATTCCGGATGTGCTGCTGCCACTCAGGACCATCGCTGGCACTCCCGGTCATGACGACCTTGAGAACGGATTCCTTCTGCTTCTCACTATCGGCATCATCCTCCTTGGAGCCAGCCCAGTCAGGACGGAGCTTCAGGATCGCCTCGTGGAGATCGACGCAGATCCGGCGACTCATGCAGACGACCATCGCCTTGCCATCCATCGCCTCTAGCCGCTTCTCGAAGTGCTCCACGAGATCCTTAGCAATCAGGGCGATCCGCTTTGGATCGCCCACGAGCGCCTCCAGGGCAGCCCACTTGGTCTTCAGCTTCTCACGGCTGCCTTCCTCCTCACCCTCGGTGATCTCCTCGAACTCTGCATCGAGCTTTGGCAACTCCGAGGCATTCAGCGCAAGCTTGGCAATCCGGCTCTCATAGTAGATCGGTACAGTGGCTTTATCAGCCACGGCCCGCTGGATATCATAGACCGAGATGTAGTTGCCGAAGATCGCCCGGGTATTGGCATCAGTCTTCTCGATAGGCGTACCGGTGAATCCGATGAAGGAGGCATGCGGCACCGCATCCCGCATGTCACGGGCGAAGCCGTCGATCAGATCATACTGGCTTCGGTGGGCCTCGTCGGCGATGACGACGATATTGCGTCGCTCGGAGAGGGCTTTGTTGGTCGCGTCCCTCTCGGCTGCGAATTTGTGAATCGTCGTGAAGATGACCCCACCGCTGGCACGATTCAGGAGTTCCCGGAGATGCTCCCGGCTGCTTGCCTGCACAGGCATTTGTCCCAGCGTCTCATGACAGCGCTGAAACTGTCCAAAGAGCTGGTCATCGAGATCATTCCGATCGGTCAGCACCACGA
The DNA here is from genome assembly GCA_903919105.1 of uncultured Spartobacteria bacterium. The sequence goes on from CAIXGT010000038.1 coordinate 9,214, forward strand.
GAGTTGGATTCTGCATCGCAGAATGTCGCGCCATCCGTCCCGCGTAGAAGAGCATCGAGAAGCTCTTGCCGCTACCCTGCGTGTGCCAGACGACACCGGCACGGCGGTCGCCCGTCTTCCCTTCCTCCATGCGACCTGACCAGTAAGCGCCCTCATCATCCTTGGTACGTCCCTCCTCGGCCATGCCACTCGCACGGATCGTCTCCTCGACGGCGGCGTTCACCGCGTGGAACTGATGATACCCAGCGATGATCTTGTGAACCGATCCGTTGTCCGGGTCCTCCTCGTAGGTCACGAAATGTTCCAGCAGTCCGAGGAAGCGGTTCCTGTCGAAGACCCCACGTATCAGCACCTCCAGCTCTAGGGCGCTCTTGGGGGCATCCCCATCTCCGTCGATCGTACGCCACACCTTGAACCATTCCTGATTCGCCGTCAGCGATCCGATTCGTGCCTGGAGACCGTCCGAGACCACAAGGAACTCGTTATAGTTCATCAGGGAGGGAATCTCCGCCTTGTAGGTCTGGAGCTGGGAGAAGGCACTCCAGATTGTCACCTCCTCATCGGCAGCATTCTTCAGCTCGATCACGGCAAGCGGCAGACCATTGAGGAAGAGGATCACATCGGGGCGGCGGTTGTACTGCCCCTCAATCACAGTGAACTGATTCACCGCCAGCCAGTCATTCGCCTTCACATCGGCGAAGTCCACGAGCCTCACGCGATCCCCGGCGATCGAGCCATCAGAGCGCTTATGCTCCACAGGGACGCCGTCGCGCAGATGATGGTGGAATGAGCGGTTGTTTCCGATCAGGGAGGTCGTCTCGTGACGCAGGACCTTCCTCAGAGCCTCCTCCCGTGCCTCCTCAGGGATCGCTGGATTCAGCCGATGGATTGCCTCCCGGAGACGTCCCTTCAGCACCACCTCGGAGAAGGACCCCCGCTCGGCGACAGCCTCTCCCGGTGCCATGTCCGGTCCATGGCCGACGGCATAGCCGAGCTCACCGAGCCACTCCAGCGTGGCCTCCTCGAGATGGGATTCGTTCAGGGACATCGATTGATGGGGTTATTCTGGGAAATCGAGCAGGTGGACTTTCTGGATTTTTCTCATCGTGGGTTCCGAGAGCTTCGTCTGTGTGGCAAAGCGTGGCCAGTCTTTCACACAGGCGATCACCTCATCGAGGATCGTGCCTGCACGCCCACGTTTCATTCCAGCCGCCTTGGCACAGGCGTCGAAATCCCCCCTCGTGAACCCCTCCCTCTTTCCGTTCATCGTCATCTGGTGCGTGGCTGTCCAGGCACCTCCGGGATTGAAGCTGTAGGTCAGATCGAAGGCAGGCGAAAGCGACCACCCCCCATCCTGATCCATCAGGAAGGCGATATTCTTCACATGGTCGTCCTGATTGCGGGCAACGATGTTGAAGACCATCCGGCGGAACTGCTCCTCCACCGAGGCCATCGGCAGACCGAGTTGCTGGATCACCAGAAAGGCCTGCTCATATGAATGAGCCCCCGCACGGTTGAAATCGAGATGCGCCAGCGCCGCCAGTGACTGCATGTGTAGCTTCTCCCCACCCGCCAGCCTATCGAACCGCCTCGTCATGAAATGCCTCCGCCCGCCCTCCTCCATCAGACGGCACTCGCTCATCGAGATCCCTGCGGCGCGGGCCATCAGGTGATAGGCATACTCGGACACCCCGTAGCCCCGAGGATCCTCATTCTCCTTGTCACGATTCCCCGAGACCCCGTCGAACTTCAGCAGCCAGTAGCCGAATCCATCCTCGGCCTCGATCTGCCCGGAGCGCACCTCATGAGTCTCCTCATTCCAAGCGATTACGGCCTTAGCCCGCGCGCCGCCCGCCGACGTCCCCACACGCAGGATGTCGGCCAGCGCCTTCGCCCTTCCCTCGTCATGGAAATGCCCCTGCAGATCCCCCCGATGGGAGAGCACCTCCGAGGCCAGATCGACCAGGGCATCGATCCTCACCTTCACCGCACGACGCGGCCTCGGCCCGAGCACGGGAAGATACTCCAGCGCACCCATCCCCCTCGATCCTGTGTAGCAGAGACGCTCCAGCGCACCAAAGCTCCCCGGCGTCCGACCCTGCGTCGCCAGCCACGCATCGATGAGCGCATTACCGAACTTGTCCGGCAGGGAATCCGCGAGCATTCCCGGCAAACCGTGAAACGACTCACGGGACAACGCAGGGAAGTCATGCACCCGCCCGCCCAGCGGCATCATCAGTGGGGCGATCTCGATCCCGCTCCCGGCGAACCCCGAATCATACTGGAAGGAGGCGACCTCCCGCCCCGCTTCCATCGAGAGGGCCCCGATCGTTCTACCCCACAGCCGAACCTCCGCGATCATGACGGATCCCCCCACCTCCAGCCGGAGCCCTCCTTGACTCTGGCAGATTTCTGGACAGAGGCCTTCGAGGCACGCTGCCTCTTCCGTCCCTGCAGTTTGAGCAACTCCATCGGGCCGGGCTTGGCTTCCGGGATTAGGGCGTCGAGGCGATCGAGCAGACCAAGCACCCGGCAGACACGGAGAAACGCGGAGAGCTGAGCCGCCACCTCACCCGACTCCAGCCGCTCGAGTGTCCTCTTGGCGACTCCGGCCTGCTCGGCCAGCGCCGCCTGCCTCAGATTCCTCTCCAAGCGGGCATGGGCAAGCCTCTCCCCGAGCTCCCGGAGGATCGTACCATCATTCATCTCCAGAGAGATCTTCATAATGCGTCAAATATGGCGAATTGATCGCTCTAATCAAGATATTTCGCCAGATATGGCGAAATGGAACATGTGGAATCCTGCAACTACTAGCCAACTACTAAAACGTTTATAATTAGTAGTTGCGATATATCCATCTATCCATCAGATAGTTGTGTCTTCATGGACCTCATCGGCCTTGGTGTCTGAGCCAGAAAGGATACAGGGCCGGAGCAGGAGCCGGGATTGAGGAGTAGCCATAGCCTCTCTGCTCGACGACAGGCGGTGGGATCTTGGGCATCGTCGGTGGCCAAGGAAAATCACGTATCTCAGGATAGGGTCCTCCGAAAGGCACCTCCTCCGGGTTGAAGGCTCCATCCTTGGATGGCTCAGGGTAGCCCAGGGCGAATGGGGACAGGTCATGAGAGATCTGCCGTGCCCAGGCGAGCCACTCCACCTGCTCGGCTGTCAGTTCCCCACTCTGGCTCTCCTTCCATCGGTGCTCACACGCCACGATGAATGCATTCGCCGACTCGAACATCCTCCACCACTCGGAGGCCTTCAGGAAATCATCCTGCCGCTTCTTGGCAGTTTTCTTCAGCGCCTTGGCATGATTCTTCTTCGCC
>CAIXGT010000039.1 GCA_903919105.1 uncultured Spartobacteria bacterium
AGGATCGCCACGCGTTCACGAGCCGGCATGATCCGAGTGACCAGGGCGCGCACTCCCTGGAATGGTCCCTCGATCACCCTGATCTCCTCTCCCTCCTTGATTTCGCAGGCGATCTCTACGGTCTCGTTGTCAGCCACATGGTGTCGAAGGTCAGTGATGATCGAGTCATCCAGCACGGCGGGCCTGTTGCCGAAGGAGAGTGTCTTAGCAACACCGCTAGTCGCGGCGATGCGACGGTAAAGCTCCGGATAGACAAAGCGAACAAAGATGTAACCGGGAAACATCGCCTCGTTCACCCAGGCTACGCCTGTGTTACGGGCCCGCTTGAAGCGGATCTTAGGACAGAAGACCTCAAGCCCCAGTTCTCCACGGAGCAGCCGAGTTGCCACACCTTCCTGCTTCGGTCGGGTTTTCACGCAGTACCAGAGTAACTCATGAGAGAATAGGGGGATGGTTGTTTCCTGGGCCGACATTCCGGCATTCTGCCATGATCCATGATTTCCCGCAATGCACTCACAATTGTGGCGAAATCGTGACATGGTGACCCTTGGAGAATTCGGCTTTAGGTTTTACACAACATAAAGTGTCAGAAGAAGAACTCCACCACTACAGGAGCGTTTGGATCTCCGATGTCCATCTGGGCACCCGTGGATCGCAAGCGACGGCTTTACTGGGGTTCCTCCGCACGTTCGAGTGCGACACGCTTTATGTCGTCGGCGACCTAATCGATATCTGGGCGATGAAACGCGGGGTCTACTGGACCCAGGAGCACAGTGACGTCATTCAGAAAATCCTGCGCAAAGGGCGTAAGGGTTCCAAAATCATCTATATCCCGGGAAATCATGACGAGCGGATTGCGGACTTCACCGGCGACTATGCCAATGTCCATATCCAGTCGCGCGCCTTTCACACTACGGTTGATGGGAGAAAACTTCTTGTGGCACATGGCCATGAGCTCGACACCGTTGTCCAGAACCTTGGATGGCTCGCTCATGTGGGAGATGTCGGCTACACACTGCTCCTGCAACTCAACGGGCCGGTGAACTTTTTCAGAAGGCTGCTTGGTCGGGGACACTGGTCGCTGAGCGCCTACGTGAAGAGCAGCGTGAAAAACGTGGTGAACTTCATCGGTGGTTTTGAAGAGTCGATGGTGCACTTCGCCTCGGACGCGGAGGCCAAAGGGATCATCTGCGGTCATATCCACACTGCCGCCATGCGCAAGATCAAGAATCTCGATTACTACAATACCGGGGACTGGGTGGAGAGCCGCACGGCGCTCGTGGAAGAGGATGATGGCACGCTCAGGCTGCTCAAGTTCTCGCCCTGCGGGGAGATGATCCAGACGTTGGCCGTCTGCGGAGCCACGGAAGGGATCGTGGTGAATGAAGAGCCTTTCATTCCTGATTTTCCAAGCGAACCGCTTGCGGTCTGAAAAAAACTGGCGGGACAGCCCGTCACAGCTTAGTTAGAGAGGCTGTTAAATGACTATCTGCCTGCTCAAATCCAAGATCCACCGCGCCGTGGTCACGGGTGCCTCCGTCGACTATGAGGGAAGCCTCACCATTGCCTCCGATCTGGCGCAACGTGTCGGCCTGCTACCCTATGAAAAGATCTTGGTAGGGAATATGGGGAACGGGGAGCGCTTCGAAACATACGTGATCTACGGCCCTCATGGATCGGGCGTGATTGAGCTCAATGGAGCGACCGCGCATCTCGGCAAGGTCGGCGACCGGCTCACTATCATGTCTTATGCGTGGCTATCCGAGCAGGAGGCTTCAAGTCATAAGCCCTCGGTGATCCTGCTCGACGAGAAGAACGCCGTCATCAGGACCTAGGGAAACGCCAGTTCCCCAGGAACCAATCTTCACAGTGGAGGATGTGCGAGTAGCGCCTCAGCCGGTGCTGGTTTTGTGAGGGGAAACCATGGGATCAGTAGGATCCCGCAAGCGCAGAGGATTCCGCAGAGAGGAATCGCGAAGCTGATGCCCATCCGATCAGCCACCCAGCCGGCAATCCAACTGCCGATGGCAAGTGATCCCTGGAAGGTCATGAGATAGAGGGAGATCGTTCGGCCCCGTATCCAATCCGGCGAGCAGAGCTGCACGGAGACGTTGTGATTCACTGCGACCATGATCCAGCTGAGGCCGCCGCCGAACATCACGATGGCGACAAGTGTCGGACTTCTACTCAGGCCCACGACGACCACGCAGGCCGAAAAAAACACTAGGCATCCGCCCACCATCGTATCAATTGGGAAGCGCCGCCTCATTGCGGGGATAAAGATGGCCCCGAGGACTGATCCGACGCCAAAGGCACTCAGGAGAATTCCATAACCCGTGGCGCCGGTTCCCAAATGGTCACGCGCCACAACGGGGAGTAGTGCCAGAACTCCCGATCCCGTAAGCATGAAGAAGCAGGTGCGCAACAGGATGCCCCTGATAAGCGGAGTCTCCTTCAGGAATTTCCACCCCTCTTCCAGCGAGTGTAGCACAGCTCGAGGGGTTGCCTTTCCCTTGGATGTGGGAACGAGATGAGAGGGAACGCGCCAGAGTCCAGCCAGCACGGCTACGAAGGAGAAGGAATTGATGGCAAAGACCCAGGCCGCCCCGAATACAGCTACGAGGAACCCCCCCAGTGCCGGACCAATCGATCGCGCGAGATTGAAGCTGATGCTGTTCAGCGAGACGGCAGCGGCGACCTTATCGCGGGTCACCAGATCCTGTAGGAGAGTCTGCCACCCCGGGAGATGGATCGCCGAACCCATGCCCAGCAGGAAAAGTAGCAGCAGGAGTTGCAGGGGGCGTAAATGACCATTCCAAGCCATTGCCGCCATGAGCCCTGCCATGGTCATCATCCAAAGCTGGGCTCCGACCAGCAGCCTGCGCCGGTTGACAAGATCGGTCAGCACCCCCCCGGCTAATCCTAGCAGAAAGGCAGGCAGGCTGGCCGCCGTCTGGACAAGACCTATCAGGAGGGGGGATGTCGTCAGTGTGGTCATGAGCCATGCAGCTGCGGCCGCATGCATGATCGTCCCCAGATTGGAGAGGAAGTTAGCGATCCAGAGATCGCGGAACTCAGGTTGGCGAAGGGGGGCGATGCCGGGACCGAAAAGCTTGTCGCTCATCGGAAGATGAAAAATCCCGGATGCCTCATAATGATATGGGGCATCATCCCATAAAAGCATCGTTTCGGGCTAGCGGGATCAGCTCGCCATGGCAGACTGGCTTAGCCAGTAGAATTTAGCGCTTGGCTGCTGACGCGTTGGCCATGGTCTTGACCTTATCCGCCTTGGCTTTCACTTTCAGCGCAACTGCTTCGTGATGATTCTTGTCGAGCCCATCTCCCGTCAGATCGCGATCCTGACGTGAGGTATG
>CAIXGT010000040.1 GCA_903919105.1 uncultured Spartobacteria bacterium
CGATTACAGAATCAGCCCCAAGGTCTACACCGTTAGTGACGCAGGCGTTGCTGGCTTCCAGAGCAAGCGACCCTTGATCGGCCTCTGGAATGCCGAGTTCGGACCACTGCTTAAGAAAGTGGCCACTCAGGCCTCCGGTGCTGGACTGCAATAAGCAGGCTTTTTTTGTATCTATGGGCGCCTTTCTGAACAACTGGCTCCTCTGATTGCTCCGATCGATAAACTGAGCGTGATCCTAGCAATCATCGTGGTGGCTTTTTCCTCCATGAACCTGTCTCCCAGCAGCAATGGATCGTAGGAGTTGTTCTCCTTGCGTTGATTTAGGACAGTTGGTTGATACAGTTCAGATCCTCAAAGGATGCAATGAGCCTCTTCGTGAAGGAATCCTCGGCCGCACCTACCCAGATTCGGGGATCATAGTATTTCTTGTTTGGGGAATCTGCACCAGTTGGGTTGCCAATTTGACCCTGAAGATAATCGTGGTTCTTGGAATCGTAAGCGCGGATCCCATCCCAGAAAGCCCACTGCAGGTCAGTGTCGAGGTTCATCTTAATGGCACCATAGCCGATCGCCTCGCGTATCTCCTCGCGGGTTGATCCCGAGCCTCCGTGGAAGACGAAATTCACCGGCTTCGGAGCGGTACCCAGGGTCTTCTCGATGAAGTCCTGCGAATCCTTGAGAATGGAAGGCTTGAGCTTCACATTACCCGGCTTGTAAACGCCGTGCACGTTGCCGAAGGCAGCGGCGACGGTGAAGTTCGGACTGATCTTTCCGAGGGTCATATAGGCCTGGGCAACTTCCTCGGGCTGGGTGTAGAGCTTCGACTCCTCAACTCCCGAGTTGTCAACCCCATCCTCCTCGCCACCAGTAACCCCAAGCTCAATCTCCAGAGTCATTCCCATCTTACTCATGCGCTCGAGATACTTTGCGCAGATTTCCAGGTTCTCATGCAGTGGCTCCTCTGAGAGATCCAGCATGTGGGAGCTATAGAGCGGCTTGCCGGTCTTCGCGAACTGCTCCTCGCTGGCCGCCAGCATGCCATCCACCCAGGGGAGAAGTTTCTTGGCGCAATGGTCGGTATTGAGGATGACCGGTACACCGTAGGCCTTTGACGCAGCATCTACATAGTGGGCTCCGGCGATACCACCGAAGATGGAACCGCTCTGTCCCTCCTTCGTGATCCCCTTGCCGATGAAGAAATGGGCACCACCGTTGGAGAACTGGACCATGACAGGGGAATTCACTTCCCTGGCGGCAGCTAGCGTGGCGTTCACCGAACTTGTGCCAATGCAGTTGACCGCAGGTAGGGCAAACTCATTCGCCTTGGCGTGATCCAGCAGTTCCTTGACCTCTTCGCCGAAAAGGACTCCGGCACGAAATTGTTTACTCATGGTGTGTTTGGTTTGGGTTTTGGTTGGTTGAGGGATTAGCCCCGCATTTTTAGCCGGGAGATGATAACGCGAAAGGCGACCTATCGGAAACAGAAGAAATTATTCCGGTTCAGTGCCATTCTTTTCGGTCTCTTTGGAAAACCGTAGGGACTACTTGCGGGAATCCACCAGCACGCACTGCATTCCGGCGGCTTCCGCTGACTGGCGTCCGATTTCCGTATCCTCAAAGACAAGGCATCCTGTGGGCTCGACCCCGAGACGCCGGGCCGCTTCCAGATAGGGGTCGGGAGAGGGCTTTCCGTTCTTGTAATCCTCTGATGTGACAACCGTTTCGAAG
>CAIXGT010000041.1 GCA_903919105.1 uncultured Spartobacteria bacterium
CCTAGGTTCCTGGTTCCGTTGATGGGTTTAGTTCTTCAGGAAGGGGGTTGCATCCACAAGAATGCCAGGCAACATCGTGGCAGCGATTGTCAGAGACTCGACATAGGCACCCTTGGCAGTTGCCGGGCGAGACTTGATAACCGCCTCGATCACGGCGCGACCGTTGTCGAGAAGTTGTGACTCACTGAAGGAGAACTTGCCGACGGGAACGGCGATGTTGCCGTTCTTATCGAGCTTAAACTCGACGCGTCCAGCCTTCACTTCTAGGACAGCCTTGGCGGTGTCATCGCTGACTGTTCCGGTCTTGGGATTAGGCATCAACCCCCTGGGTCCGAGAACCTTACCTAGCTTGCGGACCTCGGTCATTGCTGCCGGGGTCGCGATGGCGACATCGAAGTCGGAAAATCCGCCTTGGACTTTCTTGAGAAGATCATCAAAACCAACAAACTCGGCTCCCGCTTCCTGAGCGGCTGTAGCTGCTGCACCCGTTGCAAAGACAAGGACGCGGACGTTCTTGCCGCTGCCATGGGGCAGAGGGCATGTGCCGCGGACCATCTGGTCGCTCTGCTTGGGGTCAACACCAAGGCGCATCGAGACGGTGACCGTCTGGTCGAACTTGGTGGGAGGCATCTTCTTGAGGACGCTCAGGGCGTCGCTCAAAGGATATTTGCGCCCTTGCTCAACGAGCTCATTGGCGGCGCGGTAACGTTTGCTACGGGTGTTTTGCATGTTGTGTTGCAGTTCAAGCGGTCCGAAGACCTCCTGCGGTTGGTTTTTTGTTAAATTATGCTTCGATCTCAATACCCATCTGGCGGGCGGTACCACAGAGGGTTCGGAAGGCGGCTTCCTCACTGTTGGCATTCATGTCCTTCATCTTGATCTTCACGAGATCCATGACCTGCTTCTTGGTGAGCTTGGCCACCTTGACCTTGTTCGGCTCCTTGGAACCGGAAGCGATACCCGCTGCCTTCTTGAGGAGCACTCCGGAGGGAGGCTGCTTGGTGATGAAAGTGAAGGATTTGTCCTTATAGACAGTAATGACGACGGGCAGGATATCGCCGGCCTGTTTCTGCGTTGCGGCATTGAACTCCTTACAGAAGGCCATGATGTTGACACCCTGCTGACCAAGTGCGGGCCCTACCGGAGGGGCTGGATTGGCCTGTCCGGCTGGGATCTGAAGTTTGATCTGTCCTGTGATTTCTTTGGCCATGGTTCGAGTTTGGAGAGGGTGAAAAAGGAAAGTTGAAAAAGAATGCGCGAGTCTGCCTAGTGCCGTTTACGGCGAAAAAGGGTGGGAATAAAAGCTGATCCGGTCCCTAGGGGCAAGAGATTTTTTGATTTTTTTATTGCAACCCCCAAGCGGCCTCCCTTTTCACATTTCTTCACCACTCTCCGATAGTGCTCCCTCAAGTATCCAGCATCCAACTTCGCCATCCAGGATTGATCTGTCCCTCAAGAGGGTTGAAAATACTTCCGTGCGTCTTAAGCAACCTCTTCCAGCTGAATCTCACTACGCAGGCTTACTTCTAGTGGCTCTTCCGTCCCTACGGGACCCGAGTTTCCGGCGGACCATACTCTTCCTTACCCACCACGATCAGGAGGGCGCCATGGGTTTCATCCTGAACCGCCCTAGGAATGAGAGCCTGGGGGAACTAACTGAGTCACCGATGGATTTAGCCGCCGTGTCTGTTTTCGAGGGAGGCCCTGTGGAACAGCAGCATCTGATCCTGACCCGCCTGCTCTGGAAGGAAACGGGGGTGCGTTTCCAGTCGCTCGGAGAGGAGGATCTTTTCCAACTGAATGCTGAAGAAGATCAGGATGGCGCTCCCGGCTCCGTTAATAACAAACATCAGCATCTCAGGGCTTTTACCGGCTATGCAGGATGGACGGCAGGACAGCTCGAGCAAGAGATCGCTGAACAATCCTGGCACCTTCTTAAACCCACAGCCGACATGCTGCACCCTGTGAGCACTACTGAAGATGGCATCACGCGCTGGAAGGCGATCATGAAAAAACTTGGATCGATGCATCATTTGCTCGCCCAGGCACCGGATGATCCCGGTATGAATTGATCGTTGAGGGATGAAACTTGAGACCTGAAAGGTGAAATGAAGAACCGAGATCTCTAGTGCCCACTCAGGTTTTTCCAGTTCAGATCTTTCCCTGTTTCTTCAACCACTCCGCCGTGGAGCGTAGGGTGGTCTCAAGGTTGCCTTCTAAACGGGGACTCCATCCGAAATGTTTGGAAAAGGGATCAGAATCGCAGACCCAGCGGTCGGGCAGAATTTCCCGCACGCGGTCACGCCCCAGGCTGGGTGCGGCGGCTCGCCATGCCGGGACGATGTCAATGGCCAGAGAAGCGAGTTGGATCGCAGCATGAGGCAGCGCTAGCGTTATTCCATGCGCATTGATGGCCCTGGCAGCCGTCGCAATTAATTCATGGTCAGTGATCGTGGTAAGGGAGCCGAGATAGAAGGGACCATGCTTCGCCCAGTCGGCGGGCGCAATAAGCGCAGCCGCCAGAATCGCGTTGCACAGATCCTCGACATCGATCCAGCTGTAATGCTTCGGAGCGAAGCCCGGCTTAACCCGCACGGCACCGGCAGCCATCTTGAAGAGTGGAAGCGTGGCGGCATCGCGCGGCCCGAGCACCATCGGTGGGCGCAGGATCAGGAGGCGACGACCGAGGCGATTGCGAAGTTCCCGCTCCATGGTGAGCTTCGATGCACCATAAAGGGAGACGGGTTGATCCTCGTCATCCATCGAGCGCGCATTCTTCCCCCGCGCCGTGGGCCCTCCAGCGGCCTGGGAGGAGAGAACGATGATCCGGGCCGTCCTCGGCAACTGGGCCATCAGGCGCAGGGTGCCCTCAACATTCGTTGCAAAATACTCCTCGCGGCTCCGTGCAAAGAGCAGCCCTGCCGCATGGATTACTAGATCAGGAGACGTGCCCAGAGGGAGCGTCCAGAAGTCCCCGGTGACACGGCAGGGGGCGAATCGCTCGTCGGAGATCCCCTCACCCTCAAGTTGGGAGCGGAGCTTTTCCAGATCGCGAACCGGAAGAATGATCCGGCTCCAGCGGGAGTCACGATGAAGCTTAAGCAACAGATTCCGTCCTACAAATCCCGTGGAGCCAGTCAGCAGAAGTTCCATAAAAAAGTGATTCCCGATCTCGATCAGGAGAATCTTTGCAGAGGCTAGAGAGCCTTCTCGAAAATCTCGTAGGTCCGGGAACAATGGCCGCCCATGAGTTTCGCGGCCTCTAGAATCTCCACATTATTGGCTTCCACCCAAGAGACTTCCACAACGCTGTGCTTCACTTTTGAAACCATGAAGCTCTCATAAAAGAGGAGAGCGCTCAGTCCCTTGTCGCGATAATCGGGCTCGACACCCAACACACAAAGTCGGCTGGTCTTTGGCTTGCAGATCTGTAGTCGAAGCGCCATCTCCAGAAAGCGGAGGATCCCCTTGCGGCCTCGAGAGGCATGGAACACCTCGTTCACATTCGGGAGGGTGAGTGAGAATCCGACCTCCTTTCCATCCATGCAGACAAAAAAAATCATCTTGGGATCTGCGATCGCCTTAAGGTCATCAGCAGAGTGAAGCAAATCATCCAACGCGATCGGATAGAATCCCCAGTTCCGATCCAGTGTGATGTTGTAGAGCCGATGAATAATCTCCATTTCCTTCGGCAGATTTTTCATATCGAGGGACCGCACTGTAACGCTGTTACGATTTCTAATGCGATTCACGATCTTGCTCACTCGCTCAGGAGGATCGTTGTGCAGCGGAACATCATAGGCGGCAAGAGTGCGGACGACCTCCAGGCCCGCTGCCTTGTAGACCTCGGCATAATAAGGGGGATTCCAAGGCATCGAAACAGAGGTCGGCCTGTCATTCCCCTCAGTCAGCACCCCACAATCGTCATTGATGGACGGGTTATAAGGACCACGCATGATGGTCATACCCTTCTCCTTCAGGATCTTAGCCGCCGCATCGATAAGCGCTTTTGCCACCGAGGAGTCGTTGATGAAATCGAAGAATCCGAAAAAGCCGACTGAGTCCTTGCTATAGTTGTTGTGGGAGCGGTTGACAATGGCAGCAATGCGCCCGACTGGCTTCCCATCGCGGTACGCGATGAGGGGAATAATCTCCCCGTGCTTCTTTAAGAAAACGGACTTCGGGCCAATAAGGCCGACGACACTACCGGGAAACGGCGGCGTGAAGCTCGGATCCGTTCCGTGAAGAATTTCCGGAATCGACTCGAACTTCTTCAGCTCCGCCGCGCTGTGGCAAGGCAAAATCGAAAACGTTCCGGCGGCGGCCTGGTTCTGTGTATGCTGGGTCATCGAAAGTCCCTAGTTCTCTCGCAATCTTGGCGAAGATGTCGAGTACCTTGTCGAGATCCTCCTCCGTATGGGTCGACATGAAACTGGTGCGGACGATCGCCTCACCATAACGAACGGCTGGGTAAATAGCGGGTATGGCGAAGACACCCTCCTCGAAGAGACGCTGGGCGAAGGCGAACGCTTTGGCCTCGCTGCCGATAAGGATCGGAACGATCGGGCTCTGGGTCGAGCCAATCTTGAATCCGATCGACTTGAACCCTTCATGCATCTTGCGGGTGTTGCGCCAGAGCATCTCGATGCGCTCCGGTTCCGCCTGCATGATTTCGAGGGCCTTGAGGACTCCACCGACCACGGCTGGAGCAAGCGAGGCAGTGAAGATGAAGCAGCGGGCCTTGTGCTTTACGAACTCGATCATCTCATGCGAACCGGAGATGAAACCACCCATGGAACCGAAGGACTTGGAAAAGGTTCCCATGACGATCTCGACATCGTCATTGACCCCGTAGTGATGGACCACGCCGCGCCCTTGAGGTCCGACCACACCGAGTGAATGGGCCTCGTCGACATACATGATGGCGTCATATTCCTTGGCTGCCTTCACCATCGGCGGCAGGTCAGCCATATCACCGGACATACTGAAGACGCCATCCATGATAATGAGACGGCCTGACTCCTCAGGGATGCGCTTGAGTCTGTTGCGAAGAGCATCCTCAGAGTTGTGACGGTAGGGAACCAGCTTTGCCGGGGCTACCTGGCAACCTTCGATGATCGAGGCATGGTTCTCACGGTCGCAGAGAATGAAATCATCGGCCTCGGTCAGAGCGGCAAGAGCACCCTGATTGGCAAAAAAACCGGTGGAAAAAAGCAGAGCACTTTCACGGCCGAGGAAAGCTGCCAACGCCTCTTCCAGTTCATTATGGAGGGAGATTGTGCCATTAAGCAGGCGGGAACCAGTGCATCCGGCACCAAACTGGCGGGTCGCATCGCAGGCCGCCTCAACGATACGGGGATCCTGGGCCAGACCGAGGTAGTTGTTCGACCCGATCATGATCTTCTCCTCGCCACCGCAGACAACATGGTTCCCGTAGCTCTGCTCGATGCAGCGGAAATACGGGTAGAATCCCTGGGCTCGGGCATCTGCCGAATCGCTATACTCTCGGCACTTCTGGAAGAGGTCTCTGGCCATTGCTTTCTGATAGGAAAATCGCAGGAATCGGAGGACGTGTAAATGCTTTCGTGCATCCGCGCAGGGCGAAAACAGAGTAGAAAGCAGTAAAAAAATCGGGCGACAGGATTATCCCAGCAGGCTGGGCTCTGCAAAAATGGCTTCGCTCAGGAGCAATGCGCACAGCGCAGGCAATACATCGCCGAGGGGTCGGCATGGATAGACTGTGCGGCAGCACAGCCCTTTAGGGTGAGCCGAGCGGGCGCGAGCGAATCAATCGAACTGAAGTTCTCATCCTGTCGAAAGAAAAATCGGGGCGACAGGATTATCCCAGCAGGCTGGGCTCTGCAAAAATGGCTTCGCTAAGGAGCAATGCGCACAGCGCGGGCAGTCGAACTGAAGTTCTCATCCTGTCGAGAGAAAAATCGGGGCGACAGGATTCGAACCTGCGACTTCTTGGTCCCAAACCAAGCGCTCTACCAAGCTGAGCTACGCCCCGGAGGTGAAAGAACCTACCCTCATTGGTCGGGAATGTGCAAGAAGCGTCTAGGGCGCCTCTGATAAATGGTTCCCTAAGCAGACTTCAGCAACGCAATCAAGGGATCCAACGGAACACTGACCACGGCGGAGGCGCGGTCGCTCACGGCAAATGGAAGAATCAGCTCACGGCCATGAAGTAGAGAACCACAACTATAGACGACATTGGGGACATATCCCTCACGTTCAGCTCCGATAGGTGAGAGAAGAGGCTCACGAAGACGCCCGATTACCTTCGTGGGATCGTTCAACTCGAGCAGGGCGGCGCCTATGCAGTATTTCCTCATGGGCCCGACCCCGTGTGTGATGACAAGCCAACCGGCCTCCGTCTCGATGGGCGAGCCGCAATTGCCGATCTTCACCGACTCCCACATTTCCGCAGGGCGCAGGATCACTTGTGGATCGCTCCAGTAATGAGGGCTATCCGAGAACATGATGAAGAGGTTCTCATCGTCCTGGCGCGAGAGCATGGCGTAACGCCCATTGATGCGACGGGGAAAAAGTGCCATCCCCTTGTTCTGCACGGCACTTCCGTTAAGCGTCAGGATGCGGAAGTGCAGGAAATCCTTGGTTTCGATGAGCTGTGGAAGAATGGATCGTCCGTTATAAGCCGTGTACGTCGCATAATACATGACCGAACCATCATCCTCGATGAACCGGACGAACCGTGCGTCCTCAATGCCGGAGGATTCGCTAGACGAAACCGGAAAGATGATCCGTTCGCTCATTGCGAGCTTGTCCGAAAAACAGAGTTCGTAATTCGAATCGGCCAACCATTGGATGCAGTCCAGCGTCCGGTCGAGGTCGCGAGTCGGGGGCTGGGTTTGAACTCGTACGGCATCCACCCTCGCGTTCAGATCATGACGCGTGAAGTTTTCTGAGAGCTCACCCATCACCGCGGCGGCATGGGTTTTCCGCAGCACGTCACCCTCATGACATTCATCGAAACCCATCTCTGCCAGCTTGATAGTGAAACGTTTCTTGTAGTAGCTGGGATTAGGCAGGACTTCGGGAACCGTAACGAAACGTGAGACGGGATCTAGGGCAATCGCTCCATCGTTGGCGATAATTCCTGATCGAAATTCAATGGAGGAGATATGACCCTCTCCCGTGGCTCGCAGGCTCATAATGAAACGAAGCCCACCCTCCGGGACTCCGCCTTGATCAGGATGAGGAACGATGGAGGGGTTGAAGATGGCCGCTGATTCGAGCGCATATTCTCCCGAGAAAAGCGCCCCGATAAGTAACTGACGCTCACGGGAAAGCGGCCGCTGAGTAAAGACATGGTGACTCACTTTTTCAAAGTGCCCCTCAAGCAATGACTCAATATCGAAATGGCGCGAGTCGAACTCACTCAGGACGGAATCCAGTTCTCTTCCGACCTCCTCATCACTCAGGGCAAGCGCGCGACCTATAATGGTGGTGATCCGATGGGGATCATCGGGAATAAAGGGGCGGATAATAACGCGTGCACTATCGGGTAGAAGTACCACCTCATGGCGTCGAAGATTAATGGAGTTCATCATACGGAGACAGGTTGCAGAGGCATGAGGGGGGTGATGTATTCAGCTGATTTCATTTCCGCGAGCGAGAGGTGGAAGGCTAGTGAGGATTCCGCACCCTGGTTTTCACTCACCCTGTCGTGATGGAGCCCGTCACTGCATCCGCCCGTGCTGAAATCGTAGAGAGGGAGATCCAGGTCATTACGTCCCAGGAACCACTCGAAGCAACGCCTTGCCTCCGGTGACCAGATGGCATCCCCGGTTATCCGAAATGCCTCGCAGGAAGCCGACACCATAGCAAGGGCCTCCAGGGGCTGCTGGTCGAAATCTGCTCGCTCACCATCGCGCCGGTAGAATCCATTGCTGCCGATGGGACGGAAGCATCCACGCTGAGTCGTCTGGATCGAGGCCAGCCAGCGAAGTGATTTGAGTCCTATGGCGAGAGCTTCTTCATGGTTCATCGAGTCGCCGCTGAGGATCATCGCCTGCGAAAAGCGGGCATTATCATAGGTGAGACTCGCCTCAAACCAGGGCCAGTCCTCCGATGAATATTCTTTCCAGAGCTTGATGAGCCTTTCCACGAGGACTTCGCGCAGGAGACTCGTCTTTTCCTCGTTCGGAAAACGACGTTGATACTCGTGAATGCCCAGGAGGGCAAAATTCCAAGCTCTGGGTGAAGTGAATTCTTCAACAGCGGCAAGCCCGCGTTCAAAAATCTGCGCGGCCAGCTTCCGATGACCCTCATTCCGCGAACGTCCCACGCCTGAGCCGAGACCCCACAAGGCACGCCCGTGGCTGTCTTCGCTACCGGCATCCTCAAGCCATTGGCGCCCGTGACTCATAAAGTTACGGAAGCGTCCGCTGTTCCGATCAAGAGCCGCGGCCAGAAAAGCAAGATAGCAGGTGGACTGGGGGGCCAGATTCTCCATGGGAGGCTGGGCGCCGATCTCATCGAGCAGATTGCAGAGTATGTAGGCCCGCGCATTGTCATCTGTGCAATAGCCCTCGTGAAAGTTGGGCACATTGAAAATCGCGTGCTGGAAGATCCCCGTGCCGTCACTCATGCGGATGATGTGGTCGAGCCTTAAGGGGGGGAGCTCCAGAGGACGACTGGCAAGCGTCCAGCCCGCAAAAGCCGCACGCGGAGCACTCCTTCGGTCGAAGTCGACTGCGACTTGAGGATCATGCCGTCGTTCGCGTCGGGCCTCCTCGAAGGTTTGAAGGTAGCGTTTGGCAACAGTCGGCCAGATCATTTCTCGCCCCATGGCATAGGCATCCCTGCGGATCTTTTCCATACGCACAGTGTCATCGAGCAAGCCACAAACTCCCTCTGCGATGGCCTGGGGATTATGGAACGGAACCAGGATGCCTCGTCCATCCGCAAGCAATTCCTGTGCATGCCAATAGGGAGTGGAGACAATGGCCTTTCCTGCACCGATGACATAGGAGAGGGTGCCCGAGGTAACCTGCGCTTCGTTCGGATAGGGTGTAAGATAGATGTCTGTCGCACCCACAAACTCCTTCAAGTCATCCGATGAGACAAAGCGGTTGTAAAAGATCACATGCTCCTTGACGCCGCGTTCTTGGACGAGTCTTTCCAGACTCAATCTATAACGCTCCCCCTCACTAGCCATCAGGTGCGGATGCGTTGCACCAAGCACCAGATACACGACATTCGGATGTCTTCGGACGATCTCCGGCAGGGCCTCGATCGCGTGCTCAATTCCCTTGCCGGGTCCGATGAGACCGAAGGTAAGAAGTACCTGGCGTCCTTCCACACCAAACTGTTCCTTGCAGAGTCTGGATTCCACAAAGTCGAGATCAGGTATGCCGTGTGGAATGACATCCACCTTCTCATCGGAGACCCCGTAGGTTTCTTTCAGGATCTCACGCCCCTTGCGGGACATCACGACGAGACGACTGCTGCGCGACAGCAATGTCTCCATCACCCTACGCTGCGCCGCATCGGGATCGCTGAGGATCGTATGAAGGGTCGTGACCACCGGCATCCGAACCTCCTTCAGTAGGGCCAGCAGATGGCCGCCAGCAGCCCCCCCGTAGATGCCGAACTCATGCTGTACGCAGAGCAAGTCGGTATTGTTGAAGTTCAGGAGATCTGCCATCCGCCGGTAGGAGCTCAAATCCTTCTCCGAGATCTCAAAGCGCACGCGCGGAGGGTAGGCGTAGCCTTCAGGGCGGTCATTGACTGCCCCGACAAAGCAATCCCAACCCGGGACAATCGACGCGATTGACTCGCACAGATCGTGCGTGAACGTTGCAATTCCGCACAGCCTCGGCAAATAATCACCAAGGAAAGCAATCCTCAAAGGGTCAGTAATATCTCTCAAACCAGATTCAGCCTAACCCCGTCAGACCACCACACAAGAAGCGTCCCGTTACCGCTGCTTAAATAAGCAAAAGGACTAGGGAAGTTTGGCTACGCACCTAGAGGTTCCACACTTACAGCGGTGCCGTAGCAGAGGACCTCGGTTGCAGAGAGATTCGCTCCTAGATCGGAGGCATCGTAGCGCACTCCAATAATGGCGTTTGCGCCGAGTTCAGCCGCATGAGCGACCATGGCATCATAGGCATGCTGGCGACCCTGCTCGCACATCTCGGTGTAGGCCCCGATACGGCCGCCGATGATGCTTTTGAGACCTCCAAGGATCCCTTGGGCGATGGTCGGAGAGCGCACAACAATACCCCGAACCATCCCCTTGTGGGCGATGATCCGGTAACCTGGCATGTCAAAGGTGGTGGAGGCCAGCATGGGATTTAGGGAATAGGTATTAGGAGCTGGGAGATGGGGCGAGAAAAGAGGCTCCGTTCGGTTGATGGTTTGCGTCTTCTTCCCTATGCCCCATGACCTATCACCGATGCCCAATCAGGCTGCACGCAGCGCGGCATCGGCCTTGAGCCACTGCCAGAGTTTTTCCAATCCATCCGCGACGTGTTGCTTGGTGGAATCAAGCTCCTGCGGAGAGAATGTGCCGGAAGCCGGCTTCTCGGTGGCGTAGAGGTAGTATTTGATCTTCGGCTCGGTACCGGAGGGACGCACTGTGACTTTCCAGCCGCTTTCGGTTTCGAAAGTGATCATCGCCTCCTTCGGAATCAACTCTCCCTCCGAGTCATAGAGATCCTGAGTGGCATAGTTCAGAACAGAGAGAACCTTGGCTCCGGCGATTTCCACCGGAGGATTGCCGGCATAGGAATCGACCAGCCTCTTGATCTTCGCAGCACCTTCGGCTCCGTCGAAGGTGAGCGATTCTCCCCGCTCAAGATAGAAGCCGTATTCCGAGTAAATCCGATCGAGCAGTGTCACTACGGTGATTCCCTGACTGGCAGCAAAGGCGGCCACCTCGGCAAAGCAAATGACGGCTGCGTTGCCATCCTTGTCACGGACGAAGTCGCCGGTGTTGTAGCCGTAACTTTCCTCTCCACCGAAGACAAAAAAGAGGGATTCCTTGAGCCGCGCCTCCCGGGTCTCCTCCTCGGAGAGGTTGCGGTAGTTGGCCTGGATCTCTGCAGGTAGTTTCTCCTCGTAAGTGCGTTGCTTGGCACCGATGTACTTGAATCCCGTCAGCGTCTCGACGCACTTCACTCCGAAGCCTAAGGCGATCGCTTTCTGAAGATCCGTGGTCACAAGACTCTTGATCACGACGGCATGATCGCGGTTGGACCTGGTCAGGATACCCTTTTCAAAGAGACTCTTAAGACGGTACCAGACCATGAGCGAACCGATCTGATTGCCTGTGAGCAGAACCAGCTTGCCGGAGGCATCGCGGGCTGCGACACCCATACGGTCATCATCGGGGTCGGTCGCCTGGACGAGATCGGCTTTCTCGATGTCAGCCAGTTCCATCCCAAGTTTGAGAGCCTCAGGATACTCGGGGTTGGGTGACTTGACCGTGGGGAAAAGTCCATCCGGCACCATCTGGGAGGGAACCGGCCAGCACTCGACACCGAGGCGATGGAGCATCGGGACGATGATGACGCCACCAACGCCATGAAGCGGGGTGAAGACGGTCTTGAGCTTTGGCTTGCGATGAAAAAGCTCCGGATTAACGATCAGCTTCTCCAACCGCTCCATGTAAGCCTCATCGATTTCACGGCCGATCTTGATCACCCGACCGCGTTGCGCCTCGGGAAGGGCCTCGTAGGAATCGTCACCGGCATTCACCAGATCGATGATTCCTTGGTCATGCGGCGAGACCACCTGCCCTCCGTCATCGAAGTAGACCTTGTAGCCGTTGTAGCCCGGAGGATTGTGACTTGCCGTGATGTTGATGCCGGCAGCGGCATTCTTGTAACGAACGGCAAAGGAGAGCTCCGGGGTGGAACGTGGTCCCTCGAAGAGGAGCGCATCACAACCCAGGGCAGTCATCACCTTGGCGGCCAGGTCGGCGAATTCCCGGGAGAAGAAGCGTGTGTCATAGCTGATCGCGATCGCGGGGCGTCCGGGGCGATTCTCACGCTCATGCCACCCGCGCACATAGGTGGCAAGCCCGCGTGTGGCTCGCGAGATATTATAGTCATTCATCGCGTTCGTGCCTATGCAGGCATGCTCGGGTCGTCCATCCGGACGACCCGGGCCGGCTTCTGCCTTCGTGATCACCTCGCCGATCGTCTTGCCGCGGAGACCGCCTGTTCCAAAAGCCATGGCGCGGAAGAAGCGGTTGTTTAGCTCTTCCCAAAGTCCGCTTTCCGCCAACTCCGTGATGACGGCCTCGGCTAGGGGCGACGATCCGCGCGCGAGCATCGTCCGCATGTTCTCCGCAGAGGACTTCAGGAGTGAACCGGCGGCCTCGGCTGCGGCTATGGATTCAAGGAGGGTCGACATAGAGTAAGGTTTAAGCGTGAATGGGGTTTCTGTAAAAGCGTTTCAAATCGTACTATGAAGTTTCGACAGATCCTTGATAAATACCGGGCCATTTTTTCGATTGGCCTTCAAAACACCTTTGTCTACCGGTGGAATTTCCTACTCCGTTCCCTCTTCGCCTTGATCCCGCTCTTCGGAACGGTCTTTGTCTGGCGGGCAATATTCGGCGGCACCTCGGGTACGATCGCAGGGTATGATTTAGGACAGATGGTCTTTTACTTCCTCATCATTCTCTTGGTCGACAACCTGATCACGCCCACGGAGGACGAGTGGCAGATCGCCGCCGAGATCCGGGAGGGCCAGCTCAGTTCCTTCCTGCTCAAGCCGTTCGACTTTCTGGCCTACCGCTCCTGCATCTTTGTCGGATCACGCCTTCTCTACACGGCTGTGACTCTAATGCCGGTGGCGGCGGTCTTCTGGTGGTACCGTCAATACCTGCACTGGCCCGATCATGCATCCACATGGGGAATTTTCGCAGTGAGCCTTGTTATGGCGGGGGCGATTCAGTTTCTGATCGCCTATGCCCTAGCAATGCTGGCTTTCTGGATTCTGGAGATCTCAACAGTGGTCTTCATCCTCTACTCCTTCGAGTATTTCTTGAGCGGGAAACTCTTCCCTCTCGACACGGTTCCCGGAGTTGCCGGAACGATCCTGCGACTACTCCCCTTCCCCTACGAGCTCTACTTCCCGGTCGCGGTACTGATGGAAAAGATTAGGGGCCAGCAACTCTGGCAGGGAATGCTCATCCAGGCGACCTGGGTGCTACTCTGTTATCTGTTGGCCCGCGTGCTCTGGCACTCGGGAGTGCGACGCTACGAGGCCGTGGGGATTTAAGAGATTTTCAAGCAGGGACTCGTGTGCTGGAAGGTGGTCCGGCGTAATACGTACGGTGGCACCGGTGGAGATCCTGTCGCAGAGAACCGCCACATCGACCGAGCGCATCCGGATGCATCCGAAGCTGGCAGGACGTCCGAGCAGATTTTCCTGCGGGGTTCCATGGATATAGATCCCGCGGCTGAAGGCATTCCTGTTTCCCTGTTCCGTGCCCTCCAGCCAGAGAATGCGTGTCACGATCGGATCACGCCCCGGGGCATTGGGCTTGAGTATCTCACCGGTGGTCATGCGCGACCGGAAGACGGCACCGAGCGGTTGGCCCATACCGATCTTCATGCGGACTAAAAACTTCCCCAGTGGGGTTGCATAGCTCCCTATGCGGTCGCCGATTCCGAACCGGGATGTTGAGACAGGATAGATGGCCTGTGGCTTGCCATCGGTCTTCAGGAGCAACCTCTGATCCTTAACGCTGACGATGATCTCGTGGTGAGGATCACCGGAAGTGGTGGGCAACGCAGGCTGATCTCCTTCTGCATGAAGGGATCCGATTAAGGAAAAGAGAGCGAATAGATAGGGAAAATACCTCAAGACGATAAGCTGGCCTTATAAGAGCAGCGCGTCAACTCTGTCCGGTGGTTTTTTTAAAGTCCCGTCTCTTTGAGATGCCCTTCAGTGACCACGACTTGGGCGCCCTTCCCAACAAGTTCGTAGAGTGTTTTGACATCGATGGAGCGCATCCGGATGCACCCGTAGCTGGCTGGGGTACCGAGGAGTGACTCCTGGGGTGTGCCATGGATGTAGATGCATCGGCCGAATGCATTGCGATTGTGCGCTTCCAAACCATCAAGCCAAAGAATCCGCGTCACAATGGGATCACGTCCGGGAGCATTCGGCGGAAGAACCTCCCCCGTCGGTTTGCGCGAATGAAAGACAGCCCCCAACGGAGAGCCCTCACCGATCTTCTTGCGAATGCAAAGATGACCGACTGGCGTGGCATAGCTTCCCTCATGGTCACCCGTCCCGTATTTCGAAGTCGAAACCTTGTAAAGAGCCACGGGCTTCCCATCGGTCAGCACGAGCATCTTCTGATCGGGAACGCTCACGATCAGGCAATGATGGGTGTCCGCGCAACCGGAGAGAAAAAGCACCACTCCGCAGAGCAACGCCGAAAACGATGCC
>CAIXGT010000042.1 GCA_903919105.1 uncultured Spartobacteria bacterium
AGAAGCTCAAATCCAACGCGACGGTCCGCGCCTCCATCGTGAAGGCGATGGCCCATCCCTCGCGCCTCCTGATCATGGAGGCCCTGATGCAGGGCGAGCACTGCGTGAACGATCTCACGGAAATGGTAGGTTGCGACGTGACGACTCTCTCCAAGCACCTGGCAGTAATGAAAAAGGCCGGACTCCTTATCTGCGAGAAGCGCGGCCTTCAGGTCTTTTACCAGATCGCCTGCCCCTGCTTCACGGAGTTCTTCCGCTGCATCGACCTCATCTCCAGCTCCAACAACCGCAGGCTTCGCTGCGCCTGTTAACCGATACCGAACCCACCAAAAGAATGAAAACATCAGACCTAAAAGCAATCCTCCGCAAGCATCCGAAATGTCATCTCACGTTTATTCTGCCTAGTGGCAAATCCATTCCGATTCACGCACACATCACAGAGGTTGGCCGTGTTGATAAGACTTTCTTGGATTGCGGTGCCACGATTCGCAAAATCTCCTACCTCTCTCTCCAGTCTTGGGTTGCTGATGATACTGATCATCGACTTCCTGCCGAAACACTAGCGGACATCATCGATCGGGCTGCCCCCATTCTCGGAAATGACGATCTCGATGTGGAAATCGAATACGAGGACGGATTCATCACCCAACTCCCGGTCGAGTCAGCAAAACAACAGGGTGATTTACTCGTTTTTACGCTCAGCAATAAACACACCGACTGCCTCGCAAAGGAGATCTGCCTCCCGCCGCCCAAGGATGACGAAAGCTCGTCGTGCTGCAGCAGCACCGGATGCTGCTGATGCGCTTCTCTTCCGTTTAATCTTACACTTTTTAACCTTTCATTTTTCCTTTGAAACCTCTCGTCCTTATCCTCTGCACGGGAAATTCCTGCCGCAGTCACCTAGCCGAAGGCATTCTTCGTGCCGCCGCTGGTGATCTCATCCAAGTCGCCAGCGCGGGCTCTAAACCTGCCGGATATGTCCACCCGAAGTCCATTGAGGTGATGAAGGAGATCGGCATCGATATCTCCGGACATCATTCCAAACATCTTGATGAGTTTCTGAATCGTTCCGTTGATACGGTGATCACGGTCTGCGGTAATGCGGACCAGGCGTGTCCAATGTTCCCTGGTCAGGTGAACCGCTTCCATTGGGGCTTCGAGGATCCTGCCCATGCAACGGGTAGTGAGGAGGAGATTCTCAATGAGTTCCGCCGAGTCCGCGATCAGATCAAGCTCGTGTTCGAGGCCTACGCAGCGGGTCTCAAGCGCGGGAAGGATCTTTAACCAGAACCTCGTTTCATTCCATGGACACATCTCCTGCTACTCCCTCCGCACCCGTAAAGAGACTCGCCTTCTTCGAACGCAATCTGACCCTCTGGGTTCTTCTCTGCATGGTTGCAGGGGTGATTCTGGGAACAGCGGCCCCGAAGGCCGTTGCCTCCCTCAGCAACATGGAATTCGGACATGACTCCCATGTGAATGTCCCGATCGCCATTCTCATCTGGCTCATGATCTATCCGATGATGCTGAAGATCGACTTCAGCTCCATCGGGGGTGTTGCCAGGAAGCCGAAGGGGCTGCTGGTGACCCTATTCGTGAACTGGATCGTGAAGCCCTTCAGTATGGCCTTCCTGGCCTGGGTATTCATGCAACACCTCTTTGCCAAATGGATTGATGTCGAGACCGCCAAGAATTACACGGCGGGGCTGATCATCCTAGCCGCCGCACCCTGCACAGCGATGGTCTTTGTTTGGTCCTATCTCACGGATGGTGATCCCGCCTACACGCTAGTTCAAGTAGCGGTGAATGATCTTATCATGCTCGTGGCTTTCGCCCCCATCGTGATGTTCCTCTGCGGAGTGTCAGGAGTGGTGGTTCCTTCTGCCGTCCTGATCACCTCAGTGCTGGTCTTCATCGTCATTCCCCTGACAGCCGGATGGCTCACACGAACAATGCTCCTCAAGACACACGGTAACGAGTGGCTTGAGAAATCCTTCCTCCCAAAGTTCCAGCCAGTGACCATGGCGGCGCTCTTGCTGACCCTTATACTCATTTTCGCCTTTCAGGCCGAGAATCTGACCCATCGGTGGCTTGCCGTGCTGTTGATCGCCGTTCCGATCATTATCCAAGTCTATTTCAACTCCAGTCTGACCTATATGCTGATGCGCTGGCTGAAAGTCCCCCACAATGTGGCGGCTCCTGGAGCCCTGATCGGTGCAAGCAACTTCTTCGAGCTGGCGGTAGCGGTGGCCATCACTCTCTTCGGCCCCTCCTCCGGAGCCGCACTCGCCACGGTGGTAGGCGTCCTTGTTGAGGTTCCAGTGATGCTTTCCGTCTGTAGTGCCTGCAATGCTACGAAAGCTTGGTTCCCCACGGAACCACCGGTCACGGACAAAGCTTAAGGGTGATTGAGTTATCGCGGCCTTAATACCCCCTAACAATTGACTCCATCTTTGTGCCGGGGCTGATTACGCTCCGGCCAGATGGATTCCAATCCACAGATATCAGGAGAAGCAGAATCGCCCGAATCGGATCCGTATCCTGACGGGCAAGACGGTTCCCAGCCTCCGCGCCGGGGAGTGGTCTTGATCGATAGCGTCCTGAGGGGAGCTTCCCGATTGCAGCGCTCGGCGGCCAAGCGCTGGCGTCGCCTGCAGCGACGACCACAGACCATCGCGGAGAGCGCCAACCTTCTTCCTACGCTGATCCAGGTCCTTGCCGCTTTCACCCGGGTCGATGGGGAAATGCTTGAGGAGGAAATCGATTCGAGCCTCGGCTTCCTGCGCTATGACTATCCCGAGG
>CAIXGT010000043.1 GCA_903919105.1 uncultured Spartobacteria bacterium
CAGCGGCGGCGAACGCAAACGCCTGAATATCGGCCTCGATATGGTCAGTACGGCAGATATCTATCTCTTCGATGAACCGACCAGCGGCCTCTCCTCCAAGGATTCCGAGCATGTCATCGAGATCATTCGCGGCATGGCCCATAACAAGATCGTCTTGGTGACGATCCACCAGCCGACCTCGAAGGTCTTCCAGATGTTCCAGAAGGCCCTGCTCTTGGACAAGGGCGGAAAGCTGGTCTTCTTCGGCACACCCACGGAGATGCTTGCCTACTTCGCCGAGGCGGAGCATGAGCAACTCTTCGGAACGGAGCTCGGAGGCTGCCAGGCCTGCGGCACGACCCGTCCGGAATTCGTCTTCGACGTACTGGAGACACCTCTGCGTGACCTCGGCGGCGATCTTATCTACGAGGAGAACAACCGCGGACAGCTTGTTCCCGCCCGTCGCTTCTCTCCGGAATACTGGCGTGACAAGTTCGAGGCATACCGCCTGATGAAGGAGGTCCAACAGCCCGCCTCCTCCCGAACCCCCGTCCCAGCTGGCCCTGAGTCGAGGAGCAGCCTTACCCAACGACTTTCCGGATGGGAGAGCTTTCGCTGGCGCGACGAACTGGGACAGTTCCTCGTGCTACTCCAGCGCTCTTTCATCAGCAAGCTGCGTAACCGCGCTAATCTCCTCACCACGCTTGTGGAGGCACCAATGCTCGCCTTCCTGATTGGGTCGGTCCTCCGCTACTCGGAGAGCAAGCATTACGACTTCGCCTCGGCCTTCCACATCCCGACCTACCTGTTCCTTTCCCTCGTGGTGGCGATGTTCCTCGGACTCACCAACAGCGTTGATGACATCCTCCGCGACCGGCCCGTTCTTCTCCGGGAAAGGAATCTGAATGTCCGCATCGGCTACTACCTGCTGGCTAAGGCGATCACGCTCGGCCTCTTCGCCGTGGCCCAATGCGCCCTCTTCACCTTGATCGGTGACTGGATGGTCTCTATCCGTGGTTTTTATTGGGTCGAGTTTGTCGCGATGTTCCTCACCGCGTTTAGCGGTATCGCCCTCGGCCTCCTGATCTCCTCGCTAGCCCGGGAGGGGAAGACCGCCGTGAATATCATCCCGGTGGTCCTGATCCCGCAGATCATCCTTGGGGGAGCACTGATCAAGTACGAGGAGATGAACCGCAATCTGGATTTCATCCATTCGATCCATGAGTGGTTCAACCGCCACCCCGAAACGGCCATGGAACCGAGAAGCGACCTGCAGGTGCCGATGATCTGCGAGTTCATGCCGATGCGCTGGTCGTATGAGGGAATCGTCTTCGCCCAGGCAAAGCTGAATCCCCTGGCCCTCCGGCAGGCGCGTATCCAGCGCCAAATCTACCAACTCGCAGCGATCAAGAAGCCGACCGATGCCCAGGAGGATCGTCTCGACGACCTCAAAGACCTTCTGGCGATCCTGAGCGGTCTGCAGGCAACGAATCCGGATGAACTCGCCAAGAAGATGACCCGCATCGACAGGGTGATCGGAGGTGCCAAGTTGAAGCGCGAGGAAATCGTCGGGAGTGAAGGCGGCGTCACCGCTGAACAGCTCTACACCAACCAGAAGGTACTCGATCTGGTCTCCAAGGCGGAGATGGAGCAGGCTGACTACCGTGACAACCGCCACCCGAATGTCTTTTTCGGGCCGATGAAGCAATACTTCGGCATCTCCATCCCCCTTCTCTGGTTCAACTCCGCCGTCATGATCCTCAGCAGTTGGGCGATCTTCGTGGTCCTTTTCTTTATCCTGAGACGTCAGATCCGCGAGACACGAACCTAAGCCTCTCACAGCCGTGGTGATGGAAAGGGCAAGCACCCCCTTTCCTTGAGACATTCTCTTGAAGAAAAGAGGAGCTTGACCGCGCCGCCCTGATGAAGGAGGATCCACACCCCACAAAGGAAAGCAGGTGAATTAATTATGCCGGAAGTTATTGTCCGTAAGGGCGAACCAATCGATCGCGCTCTCAAGCGCCTCAAGACCAAACTCGAGACCGAGGGTGTCCTCGACGAGGTGCGCCGTCTGCGCGCCTTCGAGACTCCGACTCAGCGCACAAAGCGCAAAGCCAAGGCCAGCGCCAAGCGCGCCAAGGCCAAGATCCGCTTTGTCCTGAGCTGATCCCCGAACTGCTTTCCACTCCCAAGGAGTGAATCCTGAAGTTCTTATCATCGGCTGCGGCTTCCTAGGTGAGGCCGCAGCCGATCTTTTTTCAGCCCAAGGCAGAAATGTTCTGGGCCTGGTTAGGAGCGCCGACTCACTCGAAGCGCTATCAAACAGGTCTTTCCAATCTGCTGCCTGCGACGTCACCGACCCTGCCTCGGTCGCAGCCCTCGCTCCTCTGGTCCACAACGTTCCCTTGGCCATCTACTGCGTCAGCTCGGGCCGAGGTGGAGCCGATGCCTATGCTGCGGTCTACCGCGATGGTCTCCGTCGCGTGCTGGAGAGTTGGAAGCCGGACAGGATGATTTTTGTCAGCAGCACCTCCGTCTATGGCCAAACCGATGGAGCCTGTGTCACCGAGGAATCAGAGGCCGCCCCCGATCGCGACACTGGGCGCATTCTGTTGGAAGCCGAGCAAATAGCCCTGGCATCAGGAGGGAGTGTTGCTCGTCTTTCGGGGATCTATGGTCCGGGCCGCTCCGTGCTGCTCCGAAAATTTCTGGCGGGGGAGGCCCTATTGGAGGATGGAGGGCATCGCTGGATCAACCAGATTCATCGGGATGATGCCGCCGCCGCCTTGGCACGATTGGGGGACTCCTCGGTTACTCCTGGGATGTACAACGTGACCGATGACACACCGGCCACCCAGCGGGAGGTCTATGGATGGATAGCAGAGACCCAGCGCCAACCGCTCCCCCTAGAGGGAGCGGCTGATCTCAATAGAAAGCGGGGCTGGACCTCCAAGCGGATCAGCAATGCTAAGCTTCGCGCCACCGAATGGGTTCCTCAATTTCCTAGTTATCGGGACGCTTTGCCCCAGTTGCTGGCTTATTCTTCAACGGGAGCTTTGGAGTAAAGATTGTTAAAATCAGGATTGTTGTGACAATCTGTCTCGCACTCCATGAAGCAGACCATCCTGATCGTTGATGACGAAAAGAACACTCGTGATGGGTTGAGAGCCGTGCTGAAAGAGCACTTTGATGTCTCACTGGCGGCTGATGAAGCAGGAGCTTTGGCCTTGATGGAGGCAGACCCTCCCGATCTCGTCCTCACCGATCTGAAGATCGGAGCCGATAACGGCATGGATCTGATGAAGAAGATCTTGAAGCGCGCAGATCCTCCAATCTGCATCATGATGACGGCTTACGGATCGGTGGATACCGCCGTAGAGGCCATGAGGCAGGGCGCCTATGATTTCGTGACCAAGCCGGTGAATATCGACCGTTTGGAAATGCTGATCCGGCGAGCCCTGCGCGAAAGAACCATGCAGGCGGAGAATCTGGAACTCCGTCAGGAAGTGCGCAAAACGCGGGCGCCCGACAGAATGATTGGCCGCTCCCCGGTCATGGAAAGGGTCTTCGAGACCATCCGTCAGGTGGCACCCAGTAAGGCCACTATCCTTATTCAAGGAGAGAGCGGAACAGGCAAAGAAGTCGCCGCTCAGGCGATCCACGCCCTGAGTAATCGGGCCGAGAAGCCTTTCGTCGCCGTCCATTGCGCCTCACTTTCCCCCCAGCTTCTGGAGAGCGAGCTTTTCGGCCATGAGAAGGGGGCCTTCACCGGCGCGGGCGAGCGCAGGATCGGGCGCTTCGAACAGGCTGCCGGCGGCACTCTTTTCCTTGATGAGATCGGCGAGATTGACCCCATCGTCCAAGTCAAGATTCTGCGAGTGCTTGGTGAGAAGAGCTTCGAGAGAGTCGGGGGCAACCAGACCCTCAGCTCTGATGTGCGACTCATCGCCGCAACCAACAAGAACCTGGAGGCCATGGTGAGCGACGGGACATTCCGTGAAGACCTGTTCTTCCGACTGAATGTGGTGCCCCTCACAATGCCTCCCTTACGGACTCATCCGGAGGATATTCCCCTGCTCACGAGTGCCTTTCTCAAGGAAATGGCCAGGGAGCATGATAAGCCCGAGCGGCTCTTCACTCCAGAGGCCATGGCGGCACTGGAGGTCCACACCTGGCCCGGTAATATCCGTGAACTTCGCGCAGCCGTGGAGCATGCCGTGGTGTTAGGAAACGGCGCTGAACTCAAACTGGGTGATCTCCCATCATCTCTACGCATTCTCGCGGGATCTGCTCCTGGGGAGAATGAAATGAACCTTGCCAGGATCGAGGCCACGATGATCCGAAAGGCTCTGGAAGAGTGCGCTGGGAATCGCACAATGGCGGCAAAAAAGCTCGGCATCAGCCGTCGCACCCTCCATCGTCATCTCGCTCAATTTGGCATCACAAAATCCCTGCAATAACCCATCGCTCTCAAACAATGGCACTCCAGGAAACAGTACGTGACCTCGACTCCGGCTTCATGGCCCAGGTGCTCAAGATCGGCATGATCGTTGTCGTTGTCATAGGGCTCTGCATCGTTTATCTCCTGATGCAGTTCAAGGGACTCGGTACCGAGCATGCGATGGATCAGGCCCAGATCGCGCGTTCCCTCATCTCAGGTGAGGGATTCACTACCCGCTACATCCGCCCGCTGGCCATCCGTCAACTCACGGACACTGCCAGGAAAGTTCCTAGCGTCAATTTCCCCGATTTCTACAATGCCCCTCTTTACCCGCTAGTGGAAGCGGCGGCTCTCTTTCCGGTAAAGAAAAGAATTGCGATGGCACCGACGGACACACTCAGCATGGGTGACCGGGCCATCGCGACACTCGGCATCGTTCTTCTGCTTCTTAGCGTTCTGGTCTGGTATTTTGTCGGCGCGCTACTCTTCGACAGGACACTGGCTCTGATCGGAGCCGGACTCCTTCTCGTGACCGACCTCCTCTGGCAGTACGCTCTGGCAGGACTGCCCCAGCTTTTCCTGACCGTGCTGTTCGGGTTGGTCTGTCTCTGTGCACTGAAGGCACTGAATGCGGAGGAAGAAGATAAAGATAACCAGCTCGCGGTCTATGCCTGGCTCGGAGGCGGCGCCTTCGGTCTCGGCTTGATGTCCCTGACCCATGGAGTCACCTCTTTTCTGGTGCCAGGATTTTTGGCTTTCTGCCTTTTTGCATTCCGGTCGCGGGTCGTGACCTTTCTCCTCCCTTTTCTCATCTATTTGCTGACAGTGCTTCCCTGGCTACTTCGCAATTATTCTGTCTGCGGCAACCCCTTCGGCCTCTCCATCTACATGGCATTGGCGGGGTCGGGCGTTACAGAGCAGTCTGTCATGCGGGGAGTGAACACCGGCCTGACTCTGGGCGGAGGCATGGCAAGCAAGATCAGGTCGGGCCTTCTCGATCAGGCATCGCATCTCTGGGAGTATCTCGGACTGAATATCACCGTCGTCGCTTTCTTTATCTCGCTTCTTCATCCCTTCAAGAATCCGGTCGCGGCGATCTGGCGATGGGTGATTCTGATCATGTGGATCGGTCTCACACTGGGTATGGCGCTCTTCGGCGTGAAGGGGGCGGTGTCGGGTAACCAGTTGCACGTGATTTTTATCCCGATTTTCATTCTCTTCGGAACGGCATTCATTCTGGTGCTTTGGAATAGGCTGAACATCAGCCTTAAGCCGCTTCGCATCGCCTTTCTGACCGCGATTTTCCTGATTTCCGGAATCCCAATGATCCTCACCCTGCTGACGGGACAACAGGCACGCATCCAGTGGCCTCCCTATGTGCCTCCCTTCATTTCAGTCCTTCAGACTTGGTTCAAGCCCCAGGAACTCCTCTCATCAGACATGCCCTGGGCAGTTGCCTGGTATGCCAACAGGAAGTGCCTGCTGATCCCGGAAACAGTCCGGCAGTTCAACGAGATCTCCGATTTCGGAAGCCTTAGCACGCCGATCGTCGGCCTCTATCTAACTCCAGTCTCTGCGGGCGAATCCTTCATGGATCTCCTCAAGGGTTCTTATAAAGACTGGGGGCCCGTCATCATGCGAACAGTGAATCCCAATGACTTCCTGCTCAAGAGCTTTACTCCGCTGCCGATTGACGGCGAATGCATCCTGTATGCCGACA
>CAIXGT010000044.1 GCA_903919105.1 uncultured Spartobacteria bacterium
GCGTTTAACCTCATGCGTCTGATCGTCACCTTCGGATGGGCGATCTATCCCATCGGTTACTTCGTCGGCTACCTCACTGGAATGAACCACGAGGATAGCATGAAAGGCCTGAACATTGTTTATAACTTGGCCGACGTGCTCAATAAAATCGCTTTCGGTGTCATCATCTGGGCTGCTGCTGTCACTGAGACAGAAGCCCACGCCAAGTAACGTTTAGGGGTTTCTCCGTGCGCCGGTTTATTCGGCGCACGGATTTCCTTTATACAGTAAGGTCAGTTCTCGGGCACTATCCCCTAGGCCTACCACTATGTCCACGATTCCCAAGATAAGAGTCGGAGCTGGACTCCATAGTGAGTCCCTCCTCGGCGTGGTGGAGGAAAGGATGACGGAAGTAGTCCATGCATCGCTGGCGGGATCCGCAGGATTGATTGAGGGACGTTCGGACTCAACCCGCGCCGTTTCATATCACCTCTCCTCTGGAGGTCAGCGTATTCGTGCCAGGCTTGCACTCTCTGCGGGGAGCGCCCTTGGGCTTCCGCCGGAGGATTCGGTGGCCATTGCCTCCTGTGTCGAGCTCATCCACAACGCCTCCCTTGTGCATGATGATCTGGAGGATCGCCAGCAGTTCCGTCGCGGAGTCGAAACCGTCCACGCAGCCTATGGCTTCCACGTCGCCCTGTGTTCCGGGGATTTGCTTCTTTCAGCTGCCTATGCAGCCCTTGCGCGATTCAGCAATGTCCTTCTCCTTCCCGAGTTGCTAGCCTTGGTTCACGCCCGTATTACAGTCGTGATAGGGGGCCAGTGCGCGCGTCTTGTCCCGATCGGAGATGAAGAGAGCGACATGGCTGCATACGACTCCATCGCCTCCGCCAAGTCAGGTGCCCTTTTGAGCCTGCCGCTGGAGCTTGCCCTCAAGGGTTCCTCCAAAGGGATGTGGTCTGAGGATGCGAGGCGCGCCGCTGAGCACTTTGCCATCGGATATCAGATCGCCGATGATATGGAGGATGTGGAGCAGGATAGGGGGACCCTTTCCGTCAATGCACTGCTGGTGATTGCCGCGGCAAGCAGCTGCCAGATCAACGAGGCATCAGAGAAGGCTCGTAGTCACGCCCTCGCGCATCTAGCCAAGGCGGTCTCTCTCGCTGGATCACTTCCCAACGGCTCTGGAGCGCTGCTCCGTGAGCTTGCCCAGGAACTCTCTCATCGTCTCGAAGCGATGAGCTGATTATCATCCACCGATGCATGCGCTCGTTATCGGGGCAGGTTATGGGGGCATGGCGGCTGCACTCAGGCTCCGGGCAAAAGGATATCAGGTCACCTTGATTGATCGATCCCCGGGGCTCGGAGGTCGTGCGCAGATTTATGAGAGGGAGGGTTTTCGTCACGATGCCGGTCCCACGGTCATCACTGCGCCGTTTCTTTTTGAGGAGCTTTTTGAACTCTTTGGGGAAAACTTCCATGACTATGTGAAACTCGTACCAATGAAGCCGTGGTACCGGTTCAGATACGCCGATGGCACCACCTTCGATTACGGCGGGACGCTCGAGGAGACACTGGAAGAAATAGGTCGTATCGAACCCAAGGACCGTGAGGGATATTTGCGCCTCGTGGAGCATTCCAAGCGAATTTACAAAGTTGGTTTTGAGGAGCTTTCCTCGGAATCGTTTCACCGTGTCTTAACGATGGTACGGCAGGTTCCTAAACTTCTTCGCCTGCGTAACTATGAAACCGTCTGGCAAATGGTCTGCCGTTATCTTTCCAGTCCCAAACTGCGGCAGGCCTTCTCGATCCAGCCCCTCCTTGTTGGTGGAAATCCCTTCGATACCACGAGCATTTATTCCCTAATCCATTATTTAGAGAGGGAACACGGCGTCCATTTTGCGATGGGTGGCACTGCGGCGATTACCGCGGCACTCGGGAGCCTCATGGAGAGACATCAGATCTCGATTCGGTTGGGCACAACGATCGAGCGGATCGTTGTGGAGGATGGGAAGGCGACAGGGGCCCTCTTGGAGGGCGGAGAGATGGTCAAAGCTGACCTCGTCGTCACCAACACAGACCCCGCTCACCTGTACGGCAATATGATCAGCTCCAAGAAACAGGCGCTCTCCTCACGACTCAAGCTTTCCGGGGCAAAATACTCCATGGGGCTCTTTGTGCTCTATTTTGGAACGACGCGCATCTATCCGGAGGTCGCCCACCACACGATCTGGCTTGGCCCGAGGTATCAGGAGTTACTCAAGGATATCTTCGACCGAAAAATCCTGGCGGATGACTTTTCGCTCTACCTGCACCGTCCCACAGCCACAGATCCCAGCTTCGCCCCTCCCGGGTGTGACAGCTTTTATGTCCTTTGCCCGGTGCCCAATCTGCAGTCCGGTATCGATTGGAGCATCCAGGGACCAAAACTTCGGGATCGGATCGTCAAGGCCTTGGAGGAGACGATTCTTCCGGAACTTTCCTCCACGATCAGGGCAGATTTTTTCAAGACTCCGGAGGATTTTAGCCATGAATACCTGAGTATCCATGGGGCAGGTTTTTCCATAGCCCCCATTTTCCGTCAATCTGCTTGGTTTCGCTTTCATAATAAAGGCGAGGGAATCAGGAATCTCTTTCTCACTGGTGCAGGCACCCATCCCGGTGCTGGGTTGCCCGGGGTTCTCTGTTCGGCAAAGGTGGTGGATGCCCTCCTGCCGCGCGCCGAAGCCTTTAACCCGGCATGAGTCCGGCATGAGCGTGGCACCCTCTGCCAACGAGGTGCTCTCCAGTAAGGGGCGCAGCTTTTATTGGGCGCGACACTTTTTAGGGAGCAGGCATGCGGAGAGAGCAACAAGGCTTTATGCATTTTGTCGTTATTTGGACGATCTTGCCGATGAGTCCCCCTCCCCCAACGAGGCGCGCTCGAAAATCGAAGCGGCCCGGGAAGATGTCCTGAAGGGTGAATCCACTGATGCCTCGCTCTGCGACGGACTTTCACTTGCCCGAGAGTGTGGTATTTCGAAAGAGCCGATTCTTGAACTCATCAATGGAATCACCTCGGATCTGGAGGAGGTTAGGATCGCTGATGTGGATGAACTCATCCGCTACTGCTACCGCGTGGCCGGCACTGTGGGTCTGATGATGTGCCGTGTTCTCGATGTCAGCTCACCAGCAGCCTATCCGCATGCGGTCGACCTAGGGATTGCGATGCAATTGACCAACATCTGTCGCGATGTCCTTGAGGATGCCACAATGGGACGTCGATACCTTCCATCGACCCTTATCGGAGGACTCTCACTCCAAGAGTTGATCAACCCCAGCCCCACCGTGCGTGCTAAGATTGCCTCGGGCGTACTCGAACTCTTGCAACTTTCCGAAGACTACTACCGAAGCGGCGAGGAGGGACTCTCCTACCTGCCCTTGCGTGCACGCGGGGCTATCTTGATCGCCTCTAGGGTCTATGGTGGCATTGGGCTCGATCTTATTTCACGCAAGGGAGATTGCTGGTCCCGGCGGGCAATGGTCTCCTCCGCTCAAAAGGCGATTATCACGGCGTCGGCTCTCACGAGCCTCGCGCTTAAGGGGTCGAGAAAGGGATCATTCTGGTCTCCTACCTGCTCTCACCGCTCGGAACTCCACATCGCACTTGCAGGCCATGTGATCGCTCCATGAGCAATCAATCCGATCTCATCATCCTGGGGGGTGGTTGTGCCGGGTTGAGCCTTGGTATGAATCTTGCCAAGCATGGAGAGGCAAGCCCCCGGACCCTTATTCTCGAGGGGAGGCAGGAATATACCAATGACCGCACCTGGTGTTTTTGGGGCGGGTTTGGGTCCGATTCAGAAAAGCTGGCAACCCACCGGTGGGAATCTTTTTCAATTGCCACGGCCAAGGATCGCATCACTCGTAGTTGCAAAGGAAATCCCTACCTCATGGTCGCCTCAAAAGACTTCTACCAAGCTGCAGTAGGAGCGATTGCCCAGTCTTCTCGGATCAACTTGAAGATGGAGAGCATCGTCTCGGGTGAGGTTTTGAAGAGAGGCGGTCACTGGTATGTAGAGACTTCCGCGGGAGTCTACACGGCCCCAAGAATCGTGGATACTCGTCCCCAGGTTCCGCATTCTACTGACTTTCAACCCCTTCTTTGGCAGTCGTTCCTTGGGGAGGAGATTACAACGGAGGAGGAGATCTTTGATCCGGGTTGCGCGGAGTTGATGGATTTTTCTGGAAGTTCATCCGAAAGGATCCTCTTCCTTTACGTTCTTCCTTTCTCCAAGAGGGAAGCCCTTGTGGAGGCTACGGTGTTCGGGCCGGAGCCTTTGAGAGCAGAGGATTTGAAGGAGTCGTTCGGCGTGCTCGTCAAACAACGACTTCAAGGGTGCTCTTACTCAAGCGGCAGGAGGGAGCATGGAATCCTCCCCATGGGAGCAGCTCCGGAAAATCGACAGAAAGATCCCAGCTACGTCTGTGCGGGACTGATGGCCGGTGGGGCCAGACCCAGCAGTGGATACGCCTTTCAGCGTATCTGGAAGTGGTCGCAGGAGTGTGCCTCGGTGTTGGCCAAGGGCCGCTCTCCAATATTCCATCCGCAAGATCCTCCCATCATCCGCATCATGGATGCTCTTTTTCTGCAAGTGCTTTACTCCCGTCCCGAACTGGCTCCCGATCTTTTCTTTTCACTCTTTTCCAAGGTGGACCCGGTTCGCGTGGCCCGCTTCATGAGTGATCGTGCGAGTCTCCCCGATTGCCTCACGATCATGGCATCGCTTCCTCCGGTGCCTTTTCTGATCGAATTAGCCAAGACTGTTGGGCTACCTTACGGCCACGAAACAAGAAGAGGAAAAAAAGAAAAAGGGGGACGATGAAACCGATGAGCCCGCTCCGTATCCAGGGATTTTTATTCAGCCTCTGCGCGCTTGGAGCGGGGGCTTTTTTCGCGCTGGTTGGGTTCCAGAAGGGGAATTTCAACGGGCAATCAGGACTCATCATCCTTGCGACCTTGATCCTTCTTCTGGGGGTCCCGCACGGGGCTTTCGACACGATCTTTGCTTACAGACTTTACGATCTACGGAAGCCAACGGACTGGATGCTTTTCACCATGATCTATCTTCTTCTAGCAGTGGTTGTTGTGGCGGTTTGGTGGTGGGCGCCGATGGGTTTTTTAATTTTATTTCTTTTAATCTCAGCGGCCCATTTCTCGGGGGATCCTGAGGAAGGAACCCCTCTCGCGACTCGAATCCTCTACGGGGGAAGCGTGCTCCTATTGCCTGCCCTCTTTCACTCGGAGGAGATGGCGCGACTTTTTGGACTCCTTGTGGGTGATGCGCCAGCCCTCTTGCTCATGCCATGGATCAAGCTGATTGCTTGGATTTGGCTACCGTGCGTTGCACTCGGAGTGATCCTGCTTGCGTGGAGTGATTGGCAGGGAGCCATGGAGATAGCCTCCGTCGTTTTGCTGAGTGTTGCGGCGCCTCCGCTCATCGCATTCACCCTCTTCTTTTGCGGTATGCACAGCGCGCGCCATATCCTCAGGACAATCGACTACTCGGGATCCCTTTCGACACGCCTCCTGGCTCTTTCTGCTCTCCTGCCGATGATCGGCGTTGCCGTGGTCTCGGCGCTTGCCTGGTGGTTCCTCAAAGGAAAGTCCCTCGATGAACGCCTGATTCAGATTGTTTTTGTAGGACTGGCCGCCCTGACCGTCCCTCACATGGCGCTTGTGGAACGCGTCCGATTTTCTGGGTGGATCAAGGGTGGGTTTCAGAGACCCTTATAAAAAGAGAGTGCAGCCATGAGGAGTCGAACCTCAAACCTTCTGATCCGTAGTCAGATGCTCTATCCAATTGAGCTATGGCTGCGTTGGGGGGTTAAAACATAAGCGGTGAACGACTCATGGGTCAACGCATTTACTGAAACTTCTCTTGACGATACGAGTCTTAAGATTGATGATAACTGCTCAATCTTATCAAGAGTGACGGAGGGACTGGCCCGCTGATGTCACGGCAACCGCTGCGGAATTTTTCGTAGGCCCAGGTGCCAAATCCAGCTCCGAGCAATCGGGGAAAAGATGAGATACTTGGCAGAGCCGATGATCCACAGGGATTGAGGCACCAGGTCTCCTCGGCACTCTTGATTGGAAAACAACCGATCAAGACCTATGTCCAAGAAACCCTTTTTCAGTAATCTGAAATGCCGTGAATGCGGCCGTCTCTACGAGAAAGAGGCGATCCATATCTGTGAATTCGACTTTGGCCCGCTGGAGGCCGCCTATGACTACGAGGCGATCCGCGCAGTGCTGACCCGGGAACTCATCGAGTCTCGCCCTCAGACGATGTGGCGCTATCGGGAGCTGCTTCCGATCGATGGCGAGCCGACCGTTGGCACCCAGGTGGGCTTTACCCCGCTCGTGAAGGCCGACCGTCTGGCCAAAGCTCTCGGCATTCGCGAAATCTGGATCAAGAACGACTCCGTCAATTACCCGACTCTTTCCTTCAAGGATCGCGTGGTCTCCGTGGCACTCAGCCGCGCCCGCGAGCTCGGATTCGAGGTGGTCGCCTGCGCCTCCACGGGCAATCTGGCGAACTCGGTCGCTGCCAACGCCGCCAATGCCGGACTCAAGAGCTATGTGTTGATCCCCTCGAATCTCGAACAGGGTAAGGTACTCGGTTCGCTAGTCTATGGAACCAACGTCATCGCGATCAAAGGCCCCTATGACCAGGTGAACCGCCTCTGCTCCGAGATCGCCGGCAAGTACGGGTGGGGTTTCGTGAACGTGAACCTCCGCCCTTACTACGCGGAGGGGTCCAAGACCATGGGCTTCGAGATCGCCGAGCAGCTTGGCTGGAAGCTTCCCCGCCACACGGTGGTCTGCATGGCCTCCGGATCGCTGCTCACCAAGATCCACAAGGCCTACAAGGAGTTTATCGATCTCGACATCGTCCCGAAGAGCGATTTCACCATCCACGGGGCGCAGGCCTCGGGATGCTCCCCGATCAGCACCGCCTTCAAGGCCGGCTCGGAGATGGTGAAGCCCGTTCAGAATCCCGATACGATCGCCAAGTCCCTCGCGATTGGAACGCCGGCCGACGGCTACTACGCGATCCGCAGCATGCGGGAGACAGGTGGAAGCTGTGAGGATTGCAGCGATGAAGAGATCGTCGAGGGGATCAAGCTGCTTGCCGAGACCACCGGCATCTTTGCCGAGACGGCCGGCGGCGTCACTGTCGCCTGCGCCAGGAAACTCATCGAGTCCGGCAAAATCCCCAAGGATGAGAGCGCTGTCCTCTGCATCACCGGCCACGGCCTCAAGACCCAGGAAGCAATCGTCGGTAAGGTCGGAGAGCCTCGCGTCATCGGGGCCAGCCTGCGAGAGTTCGAAGCCCTGGTCGCCGACGAAGTCGCGGCAAAAAGCTAACCTTCATTACACATTACCTATCACCCAAACCCTATTACCTAATTCCCATGCCCATCGTCCGAATCCCCACCCCACTCCGCAAGCTGACCAATAATCTTGAGGAGGTCACGGTCTCCGGTGCCACGCTCGCCGTCGTTCTGGACGAACTCAATGCCGCCTATCCCGGTCTGAGCGAGCGCATCGTTGATGAAAACGGCATTATCCGCCGTTTCGTTAATATCTTTGTGAACGACGAGGATGTCCGCTTCCTTCAGGAAAAAGAGACCCCGATCCAAGAAGCCGATGTCGTCTCTATTGTTCCAGCTATCGCTGGAGGCTAGTCCGATAGTCCCCTGCTGATAGTCCTCTTGCCTTCGCGACTCTAACCTCCGATCTTTTCTATTATGGAAACGACCCGCCTCTGGCTTATGTATCCGGCGAAGCTCATCACACGCCCGCTTGTCTACGAACTGGGACACAAATTCTCCGTCACGACGAATGTCCGCCAGGCAAGCGTTACCAACGAGATCGGCCTTGTCTGTCTCGAGCTCATCGGCGAGCGCGGCGAGATCAAGCGTTCTATCGCATGGCTCGAGGAGCTTGGAGTGAAGGTCGAACCGGTCGAGATCAACACGATCGAGGGTTGATGAGTTCGCTCTTGATACCATCTGATCATGAAAATTTCTCTCGGTAGCGATCACGCAGGATTTGAATACAAGCAGGCCTTGGCCGAGATGCTTCGTATGCAGGGGCATGATGTCATCGATTGCGGCACCCACTCCGCCGACTCCACCGACTACCCCCTCTGGTGCATTCCCGCAGCTGAGAAAGTGGCTAGCGGTGAAGCCGTAAAGGGCATCGTCGTCGGCGGCTCCGGCAACGGGGAGGCTATCGCCGCCAACAAGGTGAAGGGGATCCGTTGTGCCATCGCCTGGAGCGATGAGACCGCCAAGCTGGCCAGCCAGCATAACAATGCGAATGTCCTCTCGATCGGTGAGCGCATGGTCTCGCTCGAGACCGCCAAGCGACTGGTTGATCTCTGGCTCTCCACCCCGTTCGAGGGTGGGCGCCATCTCAAGCGTATTGAAGAACTCGATAAGTATGAGTTGGGACAGCCAATGCAGTGATGCTGGCGCTTTTGGCACGGGATATTGTTGCCCTGCCCTTTTAAATTTCATGAACAAACGATCCGCTTTGTTTGCGATCATTTTTGGGATGACTGCAGAGGGATGTTCCAGAGGCCCTCAGCCCACGCCGAAGAATGTCGAACTGGCAAGTGAACTCATCAAGGTTGCCAAGCTTGACCGAGGCATGGGGAATTTACTTGAGCGAGCACAAAAGGACACCAATCTTCACCTTCCTCCAGAGTTCTCTGTCTCGAATCTCGAAAAGATACAGAAGTCATACATCGATGCCTACGCATCAGTTTATAGCGCTAAGGAATTGAAGGCGGCCTTTGAGTTTTTTAAATCTCCCGAAGGCCAACGATGGGTCGAAAAACAAAAGCAGGTGAACGCCAAGGTTTACCTAACGGAGGAGGCTTTGATGCCCAAAGTTGTTGAATCCTGCAAAAAGTATTTCGAAGTACCGAGAACCTCCTTGATCTCCACAAATCCTGCTTCCTTAAGCAACTCATCGCCCAGTCCCGCACCAAGGATTGCCCCATAAAGATATTTTTCTGAGCTGACGGCACCAACTGCCCGGCAAGCGGTGCCGCCCTACTGGCTGAGATTTCGTCCCTGTCTTCCGCACGACTTCCCAGCCGCTTGGTTCCTGATTCAATAAATCTCCGCGTCTCTGCGTTTGCTTGCCCGGACGTTGCTACGCATCCGTAACGGATGCGCGAGAGTCGGGTCCTTGTTCTAAACTGCTTCGGCCTGTGGCTATGAAATAGAAACGATCAATGCAGTTGTATTGTCTTTTCCTGAGGACTTTATGGCTTCAGCCACGAGATGCTCTGCAGGAGTTCGGTTCTTTGGACATTCTTTCAAACCCTCGGCGATTCGTTGATCCGAGAGTCCGTCAGTCACCCCGTCCGAGCAGATCAGAAAGCGGTCGCTCGGATGGCAGCCGACCTCGCCGACCTGCGGGTTCACGAATTGATTGCCAGCCCCAAGCGCCTTTTGCAGGCGGTTCTTTGCCGGGTGCATCCGCGCCTCCAGTTCACTGATCTGTCCGGTGCGCTTTAGCCATCCGACATGAGTGTCGTCGTTGGTAAGTTGGAGGATTTCGCCATCCTTGGGCATGTAATAGATGCGGGTGTCACCGATATGGGCGAAGTGCATCGTGTCGCCGGAAAACCAGCAGAGGCTGAGGGTGGCTCCCATGCCCCGGCACTCCTCATAGCTGTCGCCCAGATATTGAAGGGCCTTGTTAATTTCCGAGAAAAGCGCTTTGAAAGCTCCTTCATAGCCGATCGGCTTGCCGCTAGCTCGTTGCCGGATCAGCGGGGGGAGCATCAGGGTGATTTTATCAACAACAATCCTGCTGGCAAATTCACCCGCATTCGCGCCACCCATTCCATCGCTGACGGCAAACAGCAGGTCGTCCTCTGCATGGGATGCAGCGCCGACCTTTCCCAGATGACGCACCTCCGCCGCATCGATCGCCAGTCCGAGAAAAGCATCCTCGTTATTGGACCTTATGCGTCCGCTGTGGGAGTACCCTGACCATGTGAGAGAAAGCTTTTGGGATGGTGGTACCTCCATGGGCGTCGAGATCGAAACGCCGTCCTTTTTCAGGATTGTCGCAAATTCAAAATCGATCAGGCAGAAGCGTCCGTCCTGCTGGCGATAGGTGACGTTGCGGAGGTCGGCATCGTCGTGTCGGACGCCGTAGCGTTCGAGTTCCGCGAAGAGTTCCTTGCAACGCTTCGGGTCAAGCTGGTCGACGCGTGAACCGCAGTTCGTCGTGACAAGAAGGAGTTTCTCCGGTTCCGCCGAGATCACCCGGGGGACAAAATCGCATCCGGCTTTCTCAAGATACCGCAGGACTCGGACTTCGTTGGTGAAGCGTTCCTTGGCCTTCGGTCCATGGAACGCCTTGCGCACGCTCCCATCGAAGCAGACCTGGACGGTGGCGCGCTGGGTGTCCTTGACTGTGAGCATGATGAGGGTGAGAAGGTAAAAGGTGGAAAAGTGATAGGTTGGCGGGCCCTCTTTATTCTACCTGCTGACTTTTTACTTTCCTACTTTTCACTCGAAATTCCTCGTTAGAAGATTTTCGCATTTTGGCATTGAAGTTGCTTGATCCTATTGTGCTCGATCTTAATGTTGGGACATTACCTTTCGACGGTCGTCCGAAACGCGGAAGGTGATCAAAAAAAGACACAGGACACAGGACACACCACAACCACTCCAATCCCATGGCGAAGTACAAACTCGAATATATCTGGCTCGACGGTTACGAACCCGTCGCTAACCTCCGCAGCAAGACTGCCATCAAAGAGTTCACCAAGGCCCCCCTTCTGAAGGATCTCCCAATGTGGGGTTTCGACGGCAGCTCAACCCGTCAGGCCGAAGGAAAGAGCTCAGATTGCCTTCTTAAGCCAGTTGCCAGCTACCCCGATCCAACACGCGAGAACGGCTATCTCGTCATGTGTGAGGTCCTGCTTCCCAACGGCAAGCCGCATCCTTCAAACTCCCGCGCCACCATCCATGACGATCCCGACACCTGGTTCGGCTTCGAGCAGGAGTACTTCCTCTGGAAAGACGGTGCGCCTCTCGGTTTCCCCAAGGGCGGATTCCCAGCCGAAGGCCAGGGCAAGTTCTATTGCGGCGTCGGTTTCTCCAACGTCGGTGACATCGCCCGCGAGATCGTCGAGGAACACCTCGAAATCTGCCTCGAGATGGGCATCAACCACGAGGGTATTAATGCCGAAGTGGCCAAGGGCCAGTGGGAATTCCAGATCTTCGGTAAGGGCTCCAAGAAGGCCGCCGACGAAATCTGGCTGGCCCGCTATGTGCTCCAGCGCGTGTGCGAGAAGTACGGCGTCGATGTCGAATACCACTGCAAGCCGCTCGGCAAGGATGTCGACTGGAACGGTTCCGGTATGCACTGCAACTTCTCCACCAAGTTCATGCGTGAGAAGGGTGGTAAGAAGTACTTCGAGAAGCTCATGGCGGCCTTCGACAAGTACAAGGACGAGCACATCGCCGTCTACGGACCCGATAACCACTTCCGCCTGACCGGCCTCCATGAGACCCAGTCGATCGACAAGTTCAGCCACGGCATTGCCGACCGCGGAGCCTCGATCCGTGTTCCTCACAGTTTCGTGAACAACGATTACAAGGGATATCTCGAAGATCGGCGTCCGAACTCTCAGGGCGACCCGTACAAGATCTCCAGCCGCGTTCTGCAGACAATCAAGACGGTTCCGCTCAAGTAATCGCGACGTCCAGTAACATTCAGAAAACCGCCATTCCGAAAGGGGTGGCGGTTTTTCTTTGCCGTCGCGATGGGGGATCGGTAATCGGTGATGGGATCTGCGATTGCAAAAATCTGCATCTCTCTTCCCGAGCCCCGATAGCCCATGCCCGATTCCCCACTTTATCCCTTGCCTCTCGGGCAAGGCCGGTTAAAGTGATTGACCGCGCATCAAAAATTTGCCGTCGGTCCTTGGGTGATCAGCACTTGCTCGTCATCAACACGCGCCAAGGGAAACCCGGCAACGAGAACAACAAGACATTATGCCTATCCGCCTCGGTCGCTTCGAAATGCCGAAGACCCTCGTCAAGAACGAGAAAACCGCTACAGAAACCTACGCGCAGTTCGTTGCCGAGCCCTTTGAGGCCGGCTACGGCCACACGATCGGCAATTCGCTTCGCCGCACACTTCTCTCATCCCTTGAGGGAGCAGCCATCACCTCGGTCAAGATCGAGGGGGCTCCCCATGAATTCACCGCCATCCCCGGAGTCGTCGAGGATGTTGTCGAAATCATCCTCAACCTCAAGAAGGTCAAGTTCAAGGCCCACGACCACGAGGTCCGCAACCTGATCCTCTCGGTCAACAAGGCCGGTGTCGTCACCGCCGGCGACATCCAGTCAACAACTCAGTGCGAGGTTCTCAATCCTGATCAGCACATCTGCACCCTCGACAAGAAGATGAAGTTCGAGGCCGAGTTCGAGGTCAAGGTCGGCCGCGGATTCGCCACAGGTGATGAGAACAAGTCCCCGGACAAGCCGATCGGCGTCATCGCCATCGACTCCATCTTCTCGCCCGTCACCAAGGTCAAGTACGCCGTCGAGCAGACCCGTGTCGGTCAGCGCACCGATTACGACAAGCTCATCCTCGACATCTGGACCGATGGACGACTCACTCCGGACGAAGCCCTGCTTCAGTCTGCGGCGATCCTCCGTCATCACCTTGATGTTTTCGTCAACTTC
The DNA here is from genome assembly GCA_903919105.1 of uncultured Spartobacteria bacterium. The sequence goes on from CAIXGT010000044.1 coordinate 12,757, forward strand.
GACGACGCGCAGGTCGAGTTCGACGAGACCCCGGTCGAGGTCAGTCAGGAGAACAACCGCCTCAAGAAACTGCTCGCCATGAGCGTGAACGAGATCGAACTCTCCGTCCGCGCCGCGAACTGCCTCAACAACGCGAACATCACTTCTGTCGGACAGCTCGCTCTCAAGAGCGAGGCCGAGATGCTCAAATACCGCAACTTCGGCAAGAAGTCGCTGAACGAGATCAAGGACAAGCTTGTCCAGCTCGGTCTGGGCCTTGGCATGAAGTTCGAGCCCGGCCTTGTCGACAATCTGGCACCCGTTGCCGAATAAAGAACCTTAGAAAGACTCTAACGCCATGCGTCACCGGAAAAAAACCGTCAAACTCGGCCGTAGCCAGGCACACCGTGATTCGCTTCTCGCGAACCAGGTCTGTAGCCTGATTGAGCACCGCCGCATCAAAACTACCCTGGCCAAAGCCAAGGCCACCAAGCCTCTGGCCGAGCGTATGCTCACCTTGGGTAAGAAAGGGGATCTCCATGCCCGCCGCGTCGCGATCTCCTACCTCAAGCACAAGGACATCGTGAAGAAGCTCTTCACCGAGATCGCTCCGGCAGCCGCCGACCGTAAGGGAGGCTATACCCGCATTGTGAAGCTCGGAGCGCGTCAGAGTGACAGCGCGCCGATGGCCTACCTTGAGTGGGTTGATTACGCAATCGAGATTAAGAAAGACGAGGTCGTTGCAGAAGCAGCTGAAAAGCCCGCCAAGAAGGCCAAGGCAGAGAAAGCCCCTAAGGCAGAGAAGACCGAAGGCGAAGCTCCTAAAAAGAAAGCCGCTCCCAAGAAAGAAAAGAAGAGCGAGGAATAAAAAACCGCTTCAATCAATCAACGAAAAGCCCCGGAGTAATCTCCGGGGCTTTTTCTTTTCTGGGGATCAAGCGCTGATCGGTTGGAGCGGTTTAAACTGAGTCATTGCCACAAGATGCACAGAATGCACAGGGTTTGTAATTGCTCTTAAGCGGTTCACGTAAGACTTACAAGAGGGTCATCCGTACATTTCCCGTTTGTGTTTTTTTGTGCCAGTTGTGCCAACATCTTTTCTTAAGACGCTTTAGCCCGTCACGCCTACCTATGCCGCGTCTAATCCGAAAGCAGTGTGGGCCAGCTTGGCTGCATCGGCGATCTTCTCCTCGTCGAGGATGACAGCGATCTTGATCTCCGAGGTGGAGATCATCTGGATGTTGATGCCACCCTTGGCGAGGGCTTCGAAGAGCTTGGCCGCAACGCCCGAATGGGTGCGCATTCCGATACCGACGACGCTGAGCTTGGCGATCCCATCCTGCTTGCTGACCTTGCCGGCTCCGATCTCTGCAGCGACGCGGTCGACGAGATCACCGATCTTCTCGAGTTCGTCGCGGTTCATCGTGAAGGAAATGTCGGTGGATCCCGCTGCCGAAACATTTTGGACGATGACATCGATCATGACATGCGCATCGGCCAGTGCAGTAAAGAGCCTGGCCGCACATCCCGGCTTATCGGGGACTTGGGTGACAGTGACCTTGGCCTGATTACGCTCTACGCTGACGCCGCGCACGACGACCTGTTCCATTCCTTCGGATTCTTCTTTCACGGTTGTTCCTGGTTTGTTGTTGAAGCTGCTGCGGACCTCAAAGGTCACGCCGAATTTCTTAGCGAATTCCACCGAGCGCGACTGCATGACCTTGGAGCCGCTGCTCGCCATCTCGAGCATCTCGTCATAGGAGATGGCTTCGATCTTTTGGGCTGTTGGGACGATGCGGGGATCACAGGTGTAGACGCCGTCCACATCGGTGAAGATCTGGCAGGCATCAGCCTCCACAGCGGAGGCAAGCGCTATAGCAGTGAGGTCGGAGCCGCCGCGGCCGAGCGTGGTGATGGCCCCTTCGCTGGTCTCTCCCTGGAATCCGGCCACGATCACAATCGCCCCCTCATCCAGGTGCTTCTTGATCTGGTCCGGGGTGACATTACTGATCTTGGCCTTGGTATGGACGCCGTTGGTGACGATGCCGGCCTGGGCGCCTGTGAGAGAGACAGCCTTACCTCCCAAACTCTGGATCGCCATGGCGGTAAGAGCCATCGTGGTCTGCTCACCCGTGGAGAGTAGAACATCCATTTCGCGCTCAGTTGGCTTGGAGGGATTGGAGGAGACTTCTTTGGCCAGCTTGATCAGGGAATCGGTGACCCCCGACATCGCGGAAACAACAGCGACGACGGAATTCCCTTCGCGCTGGGTTTCCAGCAGTCGACGGGCGACATTCAAGATGCGCTCGGGATTACCTACTGAGGTGCCGCCGTATTTCTGGACGATGAGGGGCATCAGGAAGAGACTGTTAGCGGTTTAGGCTTTTAGGTTGTTGGGTCTGAGACTGCATCTGAATTCGGATGCCGATAGTCCAATAGCCCAAAAGTCCGGGGGGTCTGCATGATCAGTTGTCTAGCTTGGCTAGGGCCTCACGGACAGCTGCTGCCGTGGCCTCGGTCTCGATCGGGGCTGTGACGGCATGCTTTGCTGTATCGGGATCCTTAAGCCCATGACCGGTGACCGTGAGAAC
>CAIXGT010000045.1 GCA_903919105.1 uncultured Spartobacteria bacterium
CTAGCGGTGGTGGGACTCGAACCCACACTGGAGCGATTTTAAGTCGCTTGTCTCTGCCATTGGACTACACCGCCGGAAGGGAGAAGGATGAGACCTGAAGGCTGAAACCTGAAAGAAGAAATTCAGATAAAATAAAGACTCTTCTGTTTTGCAGGCGCCTTGAAAAAACTGAGCATCCGTATCGGAATTCCTACTCAGACCTCAAGTTTCAGGTTTCAGCAATCGTTTCCCTAATAGCCGACATGCCCTAGGCGGGTCTTGCCGCGGAAGATCCAGTAGATGCTGACAGTGTAGGCAAGGACGATGGGGACACCGATGCAGGCGATGATGAACATGTAGGCGAGCGTCTTGTGGGAGGATGCGCAGTTATAGATTGTCAGGCTGTTGCCCGGGTTAGGCATGGACATGACGATATGAGGGAAGTAGGAAATCCCAAGCACGGCCATCAGCAGGACCATGGTGAGTGCAGACATGAGGAAGGAGCCGAACTCGTAACCCTTTGCCGTCATCAAGCCGATGGAAATGGCCGCCGCGATATCCAAGCCCAGGATGATGAATCCATAGGGACGTGTCAGCATGACGGCTACAAGATCGGGACACTCGAAGAAGGTGGCGATATTGAAGGCTAGGAACAAAAGAAGGAAGATGGCGATGAGACGCGGTACCCAGCTCTTGATCTTACTCTGGAGTTCTCCCTCGGTCTTCAGCACAAGGAAGATGGCTCCGTGCATCGCAAAGAGGGAGACCACCGTGACTCCCAGCAAGAGGGAGTAAGGGTTGAGGAGTCCTAGGAATGTACCGGTGAAATCACCCTGATTGTCGAGGGGGATGCCCCGGGTGATATTGCCCAACGCCACGCCTATTAACAGGGCGGCTAGGAAACTGGCAACACTGAAGGCAATATCCCAGGATCTCCTCCAAGCCTTACCCGGTTCCTTACTGCGGAACTCAATCGCCACGGCGCGGAAGATCAGGGCGGCCAGCAGGAGCATGAAGGCGTCGTAGAATCCTGAGAAGACCGTCGCGTAGGCTCCCGGGAAGGCGGCGAAGAGAGCTCCTCCGCCGGTGACAAGCCAGACTTCGTTTCCATCCCAGACGGGGCCGATCGAATTCAGCAGGACGCGACGATCCTCGTCCTTCTTGACAAAGAGATGCAGGATTCCAACGCCGAAATCGAACCCATCCAGGATCGCGTATCCGGTGAAGAGAATGCCAACCAGGATGAACCAAATAATGTTCAGATTCAGGAAATGAAAGAGGTGGTGCATGGCCAGTGGAATAAAAGGGCTATGAATTACTTCTGGTTGGAAGCACGGCCCTTCTGGGCGAAGAGGGTGGCGGCTATGGGGTCGCTCACGCCTGGAGCCTTGGTGTAATGATCCTGATCCTCATCCGGACCATGCTGGATCTTGCGGTTCAGCAAATAGATGAAGGTGATGAAAAGAAGGATGTAGATCAGTGCAAAAAGTATGATCGAGAAGACCACCTGATTCGCATGCACAGCTCTGGAGAGGCCGTCGGAGGTCTTGAGCATGTTGTAGACGATCCAGGGCTGACGACCCATCTCGGCAGTGAACCAACCGGCTTGCATGCAGATCTGGGGGGCTGCCACTGCGAAGACATAGATCCAAAGAAGGGACCGGATGAGCGGATTATCCGCCCTGAAGAGCCAGCCTCTCCAGAGGAGAGTGAGCGCCAGGAAGGAGAGACCGAAAACAGCAGAGCCGATCCCGATCATGAGATGATAGGTCTGGAAGACTGCTCCAACCACTGGCCAGTAATTCGGCCTGATTTTGGCAAGTTGTTCTGGTGAAAGGCCTGGATTACGGGCCGCAAGGAACTCATTACTTGGCATGGAAAGGAGTCCCTGAACGGGTTGTTTGAAATTATGAAAGCAGAGGAAGCTCAGTAGGGCCGGGATCTGCGGACCATGGACTGTCTGGTTCTTGGTGTCGACCCATCCAAAAAGGGTCATTGGGGTATAGTCGTGGGTCTCGTAGACTCCTTCCATCGAGGCCAGCTTGATCGGTTGGGTACGAACCACGCCACGAGCGGTGGAATCGGCGCTGATTGACTGAAGAACTGTCGTAAAGGCTGCAAAGCAAGCCGCCACAGTCATCGAAGCGCGAGCGAAGGCTGTGAAGCGACCCTTGAGCAGGTACCAAGCACAGATACTCATGACAAGGAAAGCACCCACAAGCCAGGCACCGAAGACCACGTGACAGATCCGGTTCAGGGAAGAGGGGTTGCCGATCATCGCCCAGAAATTGTCAACAACCGCACGGACATGACCCATGTCGGAAGCTTGGACGATGTAACCCTCGGGAAGGCGGGTGTGGACCAAGCCCGTGATTTTCTCCAGATGGAATCCAGCAGGCGTCTGCATCCAGGAATTAGCGATCAGGATCCAGATGGCGCTGAAATGCGATCCAAGGCAAACCATGCACGTGGCGAAGAAGTGCATCTTGGGACCGACCTTGTCCCAACCAAAGAGAAGCAATGCCAGGAATCCAGACTCGAGGAAAAAAGCAAAGATGCCCTCCGCAGCAAGAGCGCTCCCGAAGATGTCACCGACAAAGCGTGAGTAGGCGGCCCAGTTTGTCCCGAACTCAAACTCCATGACGATCCCTGTGGCGACGCCGATGGCGAAGATCAATCCGAAGATCCGGGTCCAGAAATGGGCAAGCTGATGAAAGAGAGGATTCTTTGTCTTGAGGTAAAGTCCCTCCATAATCACCAGGAGCATCCCCAAGCCGATCGTCATCGGCGGATAGAGGAAATGGAAGGAGACGGTGAGGGCGAACTGGATGCGAGAGAGGATTTCTACGGACATGGATGTGTGAGTACCTACTGATCAAAAGGCCAAAGGCGATCTAACTTCAACCACGAAATCAAAAACAAGGTAATGCATTATATTATACACTAATCACCTTGCTAGTGAGGAAAGAAAGTAGA
>CAIXGT010000046.1 GCA_903919105.1 uncultured Spartobacteria bacterium
CAGCGAGATGGGTGGCGCCTACAATATCGTCACGGCGAATCTGTACTCGACCGTCCTCACCGCGGCCGCCCCAATGATCATCAAAGCCATCAAACCCCGCGGAGTCCTGATCCTCTCCGGGATCCTCGCCGTGGAAGAAAACGCCATCCTCAAGACATTCTTATCACTCCAACACGTGAAGACACTCAAGCGCGGCAAGTGGGCAGCAGTGATGCTGAAAAATGGCTGAAGAGGTTTAGGCTGAAGGCTGTTAGGGCAGAATTCTGAACCAAGCTCGTGGGAACGAGCGCGGAAGACAACGACAGAGTCGTTGCCCGAAGGGTGGCACCGTCCGCCGGAAGGCGGATGCCATCAAACCTGAAACCTGAAGTATGAACCCAAAATTTGCGATAGCCAGAAGATAACAGTGTCGTGAGCATCACCGATATGGTGAGCCCGCAATATGAGATTGAGTACAGTGACGAGAAGGTGACGGCATGGGGAGGGATGAGGTTGATGAAGGAGGTCCTTGAGCGCAGCGGGGTGAGCGGACTTTTAGGGGAGTTGGGGTTACCTGAGCCTGGAAGTAATCGAGGGTATTCGCCTCTTTTGGTAGTGGAGAGCTACCTGGTGAACATCTGGATGGGGTGTTACCGGATGAGTCACACAGAGGTGTTACGGCACGACGACACGCTCAAGGCACTGTTTGGATGGAAGCAAACGCCATCTGGGACTAGCTATGGGAGGTTTTTCAACAAGTTCAGCCAGCATCGTAACCACGCGGTCTTCCCAGCATTACAACAGCGCTTCATGGAGACCATCCCTCTGAAGAAGATGACCCTTGATGTGGATAGTTCGGTGATCGTGCGCTACGGAAGCCAGCAGGGTGTCACCCGGGGGTATAATCCCGGCAAGCCCGGACGGGGATCTCATCATCCGCTACTGGCCTTTGTGGCCGAGCCCCGTATGGTAGCCAATGCATGGATGCGTCCCGGCAACACCGGGGCAAGTAGCTCGGCGGAGCACTTTCTGGAGGAGACCTTCGGTATTATTGGCCGAGACCGCATCGGCCTGGTTCGAGGCGACAGCGGATTCTGTAGCGAGAAGATGATGGGGTATTTTGAGCAAAACGAAGTTTCCTTCATCATTGCCGCCCGATTCCACGCAGGGCTTAAGGGCAAGATGCGCTCGGCCCGTTGGTTCAAGCTCAAGGATGGGGTGGAAGTCTGCGAGACACGGCATGCCTTCAGCGCCAAAGGCAAGGAACGTCGCCTCATCCTCATGCGCAAGGACATTGGGACCTTGCCGCGCTGCACCGGACGACAACTCCAGATCTGGGAGGATGAGTCTCTCGACTCCCGCTATCGCTACAGCGCCTACTACACCAACCTGGAACTTCCAGCCTCAGCAGTCTGGTGTCTCTACCGCGATCGCGGAGATGCCGAAAACCGAATCAAGGAGCTCAAATACGACTTCGGTATCGAGGGCTTCCACCTCAAGAACTTCTGGGGAACCGAGGCCGCCTTCCGCTTCGCTATCCTCGCTTACAATCTCATGAGTCTCTTCCGAAAACTCGTACTCCAAGCCTCCAACCAACCCACCTTGGCCACCCTCCGCGTCAAATGCTTTGCATTAGGAGCTTGGATTTCCACCCATGCACGCAAACGCACCCTCAAAATCGCACTCTCACCAAAAAAACGCCCTTGGCTCGATGGTCTCTTTTCAAAAGCTGACTTTCTCGCCCCTCCGTTTACCCAGTTTTGCAGCCCCTAATGCAAAATTTGGGATGAAAGCGAACCAAGCCTCTGGGAAGAGGCGCGGAGAAGTTGCCGAAGGCAAATCCGTAGGGCGGCACCGCTTTGCGGGACCAAAGTGCGGTTCAAGCCGTATCGATGAATACGGCGAGCGCAGGCGAACAACGCTATCTGCCAACTTTCACAAGCCCCCCTTGGGCTTATTCTTCACCGAAGCGGGTCCTTATAAGCTGCTCTAGTTCCGTCATCAGGGTCGCGGCATCGTCTCCCTCGGCGGTGACACGCAAGATAGATCCCTTGCCGGCGGCCAGCATCATGAGTCCCATGATGCTCTTGCCATTGACGCGCTCTCCATCCTTCTCAACCCAGACCTCGGATCGAAAGC
>CAIXGT010000047.1 GCA_903919105.1 uncultured Spartobacteria bacterium
AGAATTGTTTTTACGTTTTAATAATCATAATATAAGTTCTTCTCAGCGATGAATATCGCCATAGTTGGCGGTGGCCCTGCGGGACTCATGGCGGCCGAAATAGCCGCCACATTCTTGGCTCAGGGCGAGAGCAGTTCAGGACTGAAAGTTACTCTCTTTGAAGGAAAACCCTCTGTGGGGCGAAAATTCCTGGTAGCAGGCCACGGAGGATTGAACCTAACTCATTCTCACTGCTTGGATCGATTTGCCGAACAATACAAAGGAAGCCTCAAATCTGAGGAATGGACATCACTTCTGAACGACTTCAGTAATCAGAATACCCGAGACTGGGCTGCCTCTCTTGGTATTGAAACATTTATAGGGACAAGCGGCAGGATTTTTCCCAAGGAGTTCAAGGCAGCTCCCCTACTGCGGAGTTGGATCCAAAGACTACGCTCTATCGGAGTCAAATTTGAGGTGCGCCATTATTTACGGAACATCCTTCCCCAGGATGGCCGGATACAGCTAGAGGTTTCTAATCCAGAGGGTCTTAGCTCATCAATTTTTGATGCGGTCATTCTTGCTTTAGGGGGAGCTTCTTGGCCAAAAACCGGCTCTGATGCCCAATGGATCCACCTTTTACAGGATCTAAGGATTTCTACCACCCCATTCCAGGCGGCCAACTGCGGATGGGAAAATAACTGGCATCCGGACATCATCCGATTAGCAGAGGGACAACCCTTGAAAAATATCGCAGTCTCTGCTGGGAACACAACCATCCAAGGTGAACTGATGATAACTTCATACGGACTAGAAGGGGGAGCAATCTACCAATTGGGGAATGCCTTGAGATCCCTCGCCCAACCGCTTATTACCATAGATCTAAAGCCCACCTTTTCGGTTCAGGAATTGCAGCAGAAACTATCATCTTATTCAGGTGATTTTATCAGCTTAGCCAAGAAGGCCTGGCGTCTGGGAAATTCGGCTCATTCCCTGCTCAGCATCTTGTCTCCTGAGGAATCTAGGAACGATCCCCTCGCTTTGGCCCGATTTGCCAAGGCCGTCCCGATCCAACTCACCGGCCCCAGACCGATCGCCGAAGCCATTTCCTCAGCAGGTGGCATCCGGTATTCGGAATTGAATGATGACTTGATGGTCAAAAAACACCCGGGCCTCTTTGTCGCAGGTGAAATGATAGACTGGGAGGCCCCAACGGGTGGTTATCTCCTGCAAGGCTGCTTCGCAACAGGCGCTAGAGCAGCGCGAGGAGCCATTCGTTATCTGAACTCTGAAACCCGTTCCGTGTCCGCTGGTTCGCTTTCCGTTTAATTTGGTCCATCAATCAGCATAGAGTCACAGGATGAATTCCTTCATGATCGCTTCAGTTGCTTTTCTCTGCATTTTCGGTGGGGCCATGAGCGGGTTTTTCTTCCAGCGATTCCTTCCTTCTCACCATCTCAGCAAGGAATCCCAGGACAGCGTCAAGTTGGGCGCCGGACTCATCGCCACGATGGCGGCCCTGATTCTCGGTCTGCTGGTCTCCTCCTCCAAGGGAACCTACGACCGCCTCAATGTCCTCATCAACGATGCCGCCGCCAATACGATCAGCCTCGACAGGACACTGAGAAACTTCGGACCCGAGGCAGCTCCACTTAGAAAGCTCCTGCTTGATCGAATCACCATGGTCCGGAATGATGTTTGGCCCGAGGAAAACAAGGGGCCTAACAAGGGATCTGCAGCCTTTAAGCAGGAATCGAACATCCTCTCTCTGATAAAGGATATAGCCTCTCTTAATGCATCGGATTTAGGTTCCGTTCAGATGAAAAATAATGCTCTTTCCATCGCCTCGGACCTGAACAAGGAGCGATGGCAGATCACCGTAGAATCTTCCTCGAACCTGCCTTTTCCACTGGTGGTAATTCCTGTCTTTTGGATTACCTTTCTGACTTTTGTGTATGGACTCTTCGCTCCTAGAAATGGAACCGTCGCCATGGTGCTTTTTTTCTGCTCGCTCAGCATCGCCGGAGCCATCTACCTGATCTGCGAAATGAGCATGCCTCTCGATGGCTCGATCAAGGTTCCAAGTCAGCCAATACAGACCGCTCTGGAGTTGATCAGTCGATAGTCAAAAGGAGGCCCGACCGAGATCAGTCCTTTGACGGCGTAGTGGTAGTAGAGGTCTATTGTTCGTGGTAGTTATGAAGTAGCCCACCATCCACCACGAAGGTGGCACCGGTGACATAAGAGGCATCATCGGAGGCTAGGAAAGCGGCAAGACCCGAAACATCCTCCGGCTTACCAAGACGTCCGAGCGGGATCTTTGACTCGAGTAGCGCTAGCAACTGGGGGTTATTGAGCAGGGACGTATTGATCGGGGTGGCGATGGCGCCGGGAGCGATGTTGTTGACCGTGATTCCGAGGGGACCAAGTTCCACGGCAAGGTCGCGACAGAGCATCTTCAAGGCTCCCTTGCTGGCGCAATAGGTGGAGAAGTGAGGGAATGGCAGCTCCTCATGCACAGAGCTGATGTTGATGACACGGCCGGGGCGGTTCGTGGCTCGTAAGTGGTTCACGAAATCTTGAGTAATAAAGAACGTTCCTCGCAGATTGATCTGCAGGACGAAATCAAAGTCCTCCTCTGTGACATCCCAGAAGTCGGCGTGTTTCTCGACGCCGGCATTGTTGACCAGGATGTCGATCTTACCCATCTTCTCGACTCCCTCGGAGATAACGCGGCGATCATCCTCCGTATTGGCAAGATCGCCTTGGATCATGTGAACCCTGCGTCCCAGCGCCGTAATGGCATCGGCGGTCTCCTGCGCGCTCTGGCCCAAGGTACGATCATCCACAATGATGTCGGCTCCTTCCTGGGCGAGACGAATGGCAATGGCCTGCCCGATTCCTTGGGCGCTACCTGTGACAAGTGCTGTTTTTCCTTCGAGTTTCATCGGTATTTGGATGGTTGGTTGTTAAATAAAAGTAACAGGAGCAAGTCTGATTCCGCGAAAGGATTCAAAGAGTATGACGAAACTGTCACAACAGAGACCTTGTCGAAAGAATATCAGATATCGTTGGCCAGCAATTCTGCCACTAAGGCTGTCCAACCTGTCTGATGGGAGGCTCCGAGGCCTTTGCCTGTCTCCCCATGGAAGTACTCGTTGAAGAGAACAAGGTTCTTCCAGTGCGGGTCATTGGCATAGCGGGCATCACCCCCATGGCAGGGCCGGTTGCCCGACTCATCTGGGAGAAAGATGGAAGAGACCCTCTCAGCAAGAAGTCGAGCGGATTCCCCGAGAGTGATCCAGTTGCCGGAACGGGTTGGAAATTCTACTTTGAAACTATCGCCATAGAAATGGTTATAGGTCTCGAGGGACTTGATAATCATAAAGTTGATCGGCATCCAGACGGGACCGCGCCAGTTTGAGTTACCACCGAACATGCCGGTCTTCCCCTCACCAGGCTCATAATCGACCGAGTAGACTTGGCCGTTTACTGTGTAGGTGTAGGGGTGTTTCTCGTGGTACTTGGAGACCGAGCGGATGCCGTGAGGTGAGAGAAACTCCTCCTCGTCGAACATGTACCAGAGGATTTTTTCCAGTCGCTTTCTCGGAGTGACGGTCAACAGATGGAGTCCGTCGGGATCATGGCTGGCGGGCCCGTTGATTTCCAAAAGCGTAGCAGCAAGCCTAGGCCTGTTTTTGATGAACCATTGAAGACGATTCTTGTATCCCGGATTCATGTTCCGTTGCTCTGGTGTCACATAACTGGTGGCAAACATCGGGATGAATCCGACAATCGAGCGAACCTTGATGGGGATGCTTTGCTCACCGAGTTGAAGATGGTCGTAGTAAAAGCCGTCCTCATCGTCCCAGAGACCTGTCCCACCGAACTCATTCATCGCCTCGACAATGCGGGCAAAATGAGTGATGAATTTCGTGCCCATATCGGCATAGACGGGATTATGCACGGCGAGTTCCAGTGACATACGCAGCATCGTCAGGCAGTAGAAGGCCATCCACGAGGAGCCGTCCGCCTGCTTCAGCACTCCACCGGTGGGTAGCGGCCTGGAGCGGTCGAACACCGAGATGTTATCGAAGCCAAGAAATCCACCCTCAAAAAGATTGTTCCCGTTGCTGTCTTTGCGGTTCACCCACCAGGTGAAATTGATCAGGAGTTTCTGGAAAACCTTCTCTAGAAAGTCGTTGTCGGGCACCCCAGCCAGAACTCCTTGATAATAAAGTCTGAGCGCTGCCCAAGCATGAACCGGAGGATTCACGTCGGAGAAGTTCCACTCATAAGCGGGCATCTGGCCGTTCGGATGTGTGTACCACTCTCGGAGAAGTAGGATCAGCTGATCCTTGCAGTAGACCGGATCGACTCTTTCAAGCGCTGCTGTGTGGAAGGCGAGATCCCAGGAGCAGTAGTAGGGATACTCCCACGTATCGGGCATCGAGATGACATCCCGGTTGAAAATGTTCTCCCAATCCTCATTGCGCACCGAATGTCCGGGGGGAGGAGCAGGCTCCGTGGAATCCCCCTTCGCCCACTCGCTCTGAACCAGATTGTAAAATTGCTTCGACCAAAGAAGTCCCGCATAAGCCTGACGGGTAACATTCTTCTGCTCGGCACTCAGTGAGGGGGCGAGCTTGCTGCTATAGAACTCTTCCGCTTCCTCAATTCTTGCCGCAAATATATCCTCAAAGCTGTCGTCCAGCGGCTCGCCCTGTGCCGCTCCCTTCTCCGTCAACCGCATTCTCAGCACGACGGAACCTCCCGCCGGAATCGTGAGGTTATAACGGCCGGCGGTCTTCGTGCCGAATTGCTCTGGGTTGACCGCGTCGGCTTTTCCTTCGATCACCGCATCATGAAAGGCGTCTTTCACATAGGGACGAGCCAACGGCTCCCCATAGAGACGTTGGGTGTTGGTCTCGTTATTTGTGAAAAGAAACTCAGGCAGTTTCCCGTCCGGCCCCTTGTCAAAAGTCATCTCGTACTCACCCATCACCGCATGGACGGCAGAAACTGTTCCGGGTCTCGCAATGGAGATTTTCGGTTCCACGAGGCACTCCTCACTAATCTGCCCCCAGGCCCAGGTATTCCGATACCAGAGAGTCGGGAGAAAAACGAGGTCCGCCTGATCGGGACCCCGGTTGCTGATCGTGACCTTGATCAGAATGTCCTTGATTGATCCCTTCGCGTACTCCACCTGCACATCGAAATAGCGGTTCTGATCAAATACCCCCGTGTCGACAAGCTCGTACTCGGGTTGCAGGTGAGTGCGACGTCTATTCTCGGCTACCAGGTCGGCGTAGGGGAACTCCGCCTGAGGATATTTGTAGAGTCCCTTGCAGTAGGAGTGTGTCGGCGTGGCATCAAGGTAGTAGTAGAGCTCCTTAACGTCCTCCCCATGATTTCCTTGCGGACCTGAGAGACCAAAAAGACGTTCCTTGAGGATCGGATCCTTTCCATTCCAGAGTGAAATCCCGAAACAGAGACGGCCAAAGCGATCACTCAGGCCAAGCAATCCATCCTCGCCCCAGCGATACACTCGACTGCGTGACTGCTCGAAGGAAAAAGAATTCCAGACATCCCCGTCACTCGAGTAATCCTCGCGGACCGTTCCCCATTGGCGCTCGGAAAGATACGTTCCCCAAAGTTTCCAGAAGCGCTCACGGCGAGAGTCCTCTCCAAGTCGAATCTCCTCAGCAGTGGGTGAAAGGGGATCAGCAGAAAGAATTTCGTTCATGAAATGGTATACTTAGGAGGTCGCGGGACCTTTCAACCTTTTCCTGAGTCGGTCAAGAGCCGACTGTGAGACCACTTGCTTGAAGGTAATGCGATCTGCGGGAATGGTCTCCTTCCAGGCTTGAGTCACTCCTCCCTCTTCAGCCAGCGCGATCCAAACGGTGCCAACAGGTTTTTCCAACGTCCCCCCATCCGGACCGGCAATGCCTGTGGTAGCAATGGCATAGCGGGATCCGCTTTTTTTCAGCGCCCCCTCCGCCATGGCCCTTACAACGGGCTCGCTGACCGCACCGTGCGACTCGATCAAAACAGAATCGACACCCAACAAATCTGACTTCGATCGGTTGCTATAGGTCACAAATCCCTCCAGGAAGACCTTCGAAGCACCCGGCACATTCGTGAGGCGATTAGCAAGATGTCCACCGGTGCAGGACTCAGCCGTGGACAGCGTCACTCCTCGTTCTGCTAGCAAATGAACAACGATCTCCTCCATGGATTTCTCATCTCCCGACACCAAATAGTCTCCCACCACAGCCAGAACAGACGGCTCCACCTGGTCGAGAATGTCTCGAGAACCGATGAGGCGAAAATCGACCTCGTTGGGCCGCGCACAATAGCCAACCTCAAGATCTCCACGCTTGGAGAGTTCTAGGCCAATCTTTGCCTCCACCATCGACTCACCCATTCCGACCACTTTGTAAATCCGGCATTCCTGCAATATTCCGCCGGAATCTCGTTGAGCTAATTCCCTCAGAACAGGAAGAACATGGGCCGATGCCATCGGCTGCAATTCGCGGGGAGGCCCTGGCAAGAGAAAGAGATGGGGAGAAGACCAGGAGATCCCTTCCACGGCTGGAAGATAGAGCCCGGGTGCCGTACCATTTTCATTCGGGAGAACAGTTGCACCCTCTGGAGCCATCGCCTGACGCTCCATGCGGGACTGAAACTCAAAGCCCCGACGTCTGCAACGCTCCTGAATACGTTCCAGGGTCTCGGGGTGAGGCAGCATCTTTCTCCCAAGAAGTTCAGCTACCAGTTCGCGGGTAATGTCATCGGTCGTCGGGCCGAGGCCACCGGTCACAATAATGACATCTGTGCGGGCAAAAGCCTCCAGAAGGGCATCTCGGATCGGTGCACCATCCGGGACAGTGGTCTGACGGGCGATTCTGAGTCCAAGCGGGAAAAGTTCCTTGCCGAACCAGGAAAGATGGGCGTCACGGACGCTCCCGAGCAAGAGTTCGCTGCCTGTATTCAGAACTTCGATACGGAGACTCATTGTTCTGCTCCAGTCACGATACCGAGCCAGCGATCCACCATCCCCTTTTGCCATACGGTCTCTTCAATGGCATAGGCGTGACCCAGATTGGCAAGCATACGAGCGAGAACCTCCCTGGATCCTGGGTTTTCCAGATGTTCGTCGCTCAGCTCGATCTTCTGACGTGCCAAAATGTCGGCACAGTCAGCAAGGGAGAGGATACGTCCGGAGTGAAAGGGATCAAAATAGGTCTCGCCGCAACGGGCTATGAAATGACCGGGGAGATTCACCCCGTGAAGTGTTATGCCGGCACGTGCCGCAACGAATATGTAGAGAAGGGTCAGAGTGAGAGGCAAACCCCGTCGACTCTCCATCACGCAGGGCAGGATGGAGTTTTCGTGATTGTAATAGTCACTCGCATTGCCGTCGAACCCCAGTTCCCCATGCATATAACGGGTCAGCACGCTGACCGGATCGGATTCACTAACAGCGATTCGCCTACCAAACTCGCGACCCCAGCCATCAACCATGGCAAGGCATTCCTCCAGATCAATCCAAGGCATCAAGGCCCCTGCAATCAGCCACGAGGCCTGCTCCAAAGGGATCTCATCGTGCTTTAAAAGTGCTTCCAACTCAGCCGCGGCTCGCTTGCCTGCTATGGCATGGAGAACCTCCTGCGCATGGGCTGCAATGATTGCCGAATCCGCATTCACAAGATTTCGGAGATCCGGCACGACGCTCTCCCCCTTGAGGACTAACTGCTCCTTCACAAGACCGACCGTCTGAGGATCATCGTCGCGAAAAAGACGCGCCAGAGCATCACACTGCGTGGACATAGATGAAGAATGAAACCTGAATGCTGAAACCTGAAGCATTAAAAAACAGAGCGAATCATGCCGCGACCACATCCACTGATGTCACTTCTCCTTTCTCTGTCGTGATCCGCACCGTGGCAGGGCGACAACAGACAGCACAGTCCTCGATCATCTCCACAATACCATCCTCGGCTGTCTCGATTTGAATGGCGAATTCTTCCCCGCATTGGGGACACTGGATCATGATTTCCTGAAGCCAAGACATGGATGGAAAAAGGATGAAGGATGAATTATGAATGATGAAAACAGAATTCAGAGGCCTTAAATAATCCCCGTCTGTCGAACATCGAATCTCTATTCTTCAATCTCCAGGCGTCCTGCGTCTCCCCAGAGGGATTCCAGTCCGTAGAGATCGCGCTTGTCCTTATGGAAGATATGAATGATCACACTGCCGTAATCGATGATGACCCACTGGCTGATTGGAAATCCATCCTCGGCA
>CAIXGT010000048.1 GCA_903919105.1 uncultured Spartobacteria bacterium
AAGCCAGCGATCCTGGGTCTTGAGTTTTTCTTCCTGAACGAGTCTCTGGACGATCTCCTGCTGAACTTCGGAAAGGGGCTTCGTGACGGCCGGTTTCACGGCCTCAACCATCAGAATGTAGTAAGCGTTATCAAGAGGAATCACGGGGCTGATCTCCGAGGTCTTCAAGGAGAAGGCAACCTTCGCAAGCTCCTCATTGAGCGTCTTGCGCTCAACCCATCCCCAGTCCCCGCCAGATTCATTGGTCGAATCTTCCGAATACATCTGGGCAAGACGATCGAATTCGGCGCCTCCTGTTAGCTTTTCTCTGATTTCCGCGGCCATCTGCTTCTTGCTGATGGAGGAGGCAGTAGAAGCATCGCCGCTTCCCGAAGCGGCCCCTTCTCCTTCCTTAAGCACGATCATGCGTAGTTTGACCTGTGCGGGGGTAGAATAGGAGGCGCGGTGCTGCTCGTAAAATTCCCGGATCTTCACCGGGGAGACGATGACGTTCTCGCTGGTCTTGGACTGACGCATGGCCTGAACGGTGATCTTGTCTTTCTCGTTATCACGAAAACGCGCCATGGTGTAGCCCTGCGCCTGAAGCGTTTTGACAAAAGCCGTGCGGTCCCCTCCGAATTCCTGGCGAATAATGCGCTGGATGCTGTCGTCGACGATGTAAGCGGGAATGTTGAACTCCTTTTTCTTGAACTCCTGAAGCATCAGATCCCGGTCGATGAGATCCCTGACCGCATGCTCGCGCATCTCCTTGATTTTGGCCTGCAGCTCCTCTCCATGATAAATCTCCGAGACAGATTTCTGCTGGGCTGCCACCAGTTCACGGACTTGGGAAAAGGTGACGACATCCCCGTTCACAATGGCGGCGATCCCGTTGATTACTTCCTCGGCAGCGGGAAGTGTCGCCACAGTAGCAAGTGAGGCCAAGGCGACTACAGAGAGAAAAAATGGTGTGAATCTGATGGAGATCATGATGAAGAGAGTTAGCGAGGGAACACAGGAACAAAACTGTTTCTATACCCTCAACGCCTCCAGAAAGCGCAAAATCTCTGAAAGCTTGGAAGCGGGCTTGGAGGCCGTCAAGCGTGGAAACCGATGGCCCATGAGCAGGAAGTCACCGCGGCGGGTCAGCATCAACCGCTCTCCCCGTGTCTCCACTTTGGTAATTCCCTTGGCCGCAGCCGCCCGACGGATCCTCTCGGTGACGAAAAGATGACTAATCTCCTGAGGCAACGGCCCAAAGCGATCGCGCCAGGCGGAGGCAATCATCTCAAGCGCCGCGACATCCGGAGCCGCTGCAAGGGATCGATGGGCCTCGATCCTGAGTTTTGACTCGGGAAGGTATGTCGTGGGAATGAAAGCCCCACAACGGCTGATTTGCGCCTTACTCTCCGGTTTGAGAACTGACTGGGAGAGTTCCTCGGGAGTTATCGCCACAAAATCGAGCCTCAAGAGTGACTGGTTCCCGGGGTCCAGTTCGCTTGACCCCGAGGACTCACCCTTCATCCGGGCAACAGCCTGACGAAGCATCCTGCAGTACAGGTCGAACCCGACGGCGGCGATCTGACCGCTCTGGGCAGTCCCGAGAAGGTTGCCCGCGCCCCGGATCTCCAGATCGCGCATGGCAATCCGGAAACCCGCACCAAGCTGCGAGTATTGACGGATCGCCTGCACACGGCGACGAGCCTCCCCAACCATCATCATGTCGCGTGGAAGCATCAGATAGGCATAGGCCTTCTGACGACCACGGCCTACACGCCCCCGGAGCTGGTAGAGATCGGCAAGTCCGAAGCGATCGGCGCGGTCGATAATGATCGTGTTGGCATTGGGGATATCAAGACCGCTTTCGATGATCGTTGTGGAAACCAAAACATCGGCCTCCCCTTCCACAAAGCGCTTCATCACTCCCTCCAGCTCCCCCTCCTCCATCTGCCCGTGACCGACAAGAACACGCGCTCCGGGACAGAGTTCACAGATCCGCGACGCGACCTTCTCAATCGAGCCGATCCGGTTATGTAGCAAATAGACCTGACCGCCCCGGGCGCGTTCCCGCTGGATCGCATCCCGGATCACACGCTCATCATAGGCGCAGATCACGGTCTCCACCGGCTGACGGTCGGGCGGCGGCGTCTCGATCACGGACATGTCGCGAGCCCCCATCAGCGAAAGATAGAGAGTTCTGGGAATCGGTGTCGCCGAGAGAGTCAGCACATCGATCAGTCGGAAGCGCTCTTTCAGAGCCTCCTTGTGCTTCACTCCGAAGCGCTGCTCCTCGTCCACAATCACCATGCCGATGTCCTTGAAGATGACATCGGGAGAAAGCAGGCGGTGCGTTCCCACGACCAGATCAACCGAACCGTCAGCGAGTCCCTTGACCACCTCGCGCTGCTCGGCGGCCGTGCGGTAACGGCTCAGCAGCTCGATCTTCACCGGATATTCGCTCATCCGCTCCCGGAGAGTCCTGAGATGTTGCTGGGCCAGAACCGTGGTCGGCGCCAAAAAGACGACCTGCTTTCCTCCCATCAAGGCCTTGAAGGCGGCGCGCAGAGCCACCTCGGTCTTTCCGAAACCGACATCTCCGCAGAGGAGACGATCCATCGGTCGCCGGGATTCCATATCCTGCTTGATCTCGGAAATGGAACGGAGCTGATCCGCGGTTTCCTTGTAAGGGAAGCTCATCTCCAGCTCCCGCTGCCACGGCGTGTCGGGCCCATAGGCGTGCCCCTGTCCCGTTTCCCTCTCGGCCTGGAGTTTCAGGAGACGCCCTGCATAGAGAAAAACCGATTTTTCCGCAGCCTTCCTCGCTTTGGACCACTTGTCGTCACCAAGCGACGAGAGATGCGGGGACTGCTTTCCCACACCGACATAGCGCGAGACCTGCCAGGCCTGATCGATCGGGACAAAGAGACGCGAATCATTCGCAAATTCCAGTGCCAACACCTCCCCCTCCGTACCGTCGGCGGCGGAGAGACGCTGTAATCCAAGATAGCACCCGATGCCATGCTCCGTATGGACGACAAGCTGACCCTCCTCAAATTCGGTGAAATCGATCGCGGATCGGGAGGCCCGTTGCTTCTCCCGACGAAGGTGAAGCCGTCGGAGTCGCTGGCTGGCTGATCTACCGAAAAGCTCGGCGTCCGCAAGCACCGCCAACTTACCCGCAGGAAAACAGAATCCGCGGGAGATCGCCCCGATCCGCATTTCCGGAAGATTCTTTCCCGAGGAGAAATCGGGTAACGTCGAGGCGAGTTCCCGGAAGCGCTCCGCTTCACCCTCCGTGGCACTCAGGAGAAGGATGCGCCAACCCTCTTTCCTCCAGGAAGCCAGCTGCCGGAAAAATTCCTGCCTGCGTGCCTCATCGATCACGAAATCACCGGCACCAAAGGAGGCAAAGGGAATAGGATCGAACGCTGTCAGTTCGCCTGTTACTTCACGTTCTTCTCCTTCATCCAAAGACTCCAGCGTCGGGGCGGAAGAGATGAGCAGGCGCTTCGTCGGCGGTATGAACTGATCGGTGGAACTATCTCCTTCTTTTTTTCCCACTCCCTCCACAACATCCCATCCGATCTCCACGACCAGATCGTCGGACTTGAGATAATCAGCCAGCCTGACACTCGGACGATCTGTGTCGCCAAGCTGGATATTACATTCATCGACCTCCCCCACCGAGGTCTGCGTATCGAGATCAAACTCCCGGATCGAGACGATTCCATCCTCGTCAAACTCAAGTCGGCAAGGCAT
>CAIXGT010000049.1 GCA_903919105.1 uncultured Spartobacteria bacterium
TCGTGGCGCGTTTTGAACCCGGTGAGAAACCCGACTCCCCACTCGTGCTTTCCCAGATCGAAGCCGCCCTGAAGGTTTCACAGTAATTCATCGCCGCCATGACCCATCCCATGATCACATCACTTCCCCTTGAGGACACGGCTGCTGACGTTCTCGGCAAGGCTCAGCGGGGTCACTCGCTTTCCGATGAGGTTCTTGCGTCCCGCGCTGGGGTCTTGGTTGAGGAGATCCGTGAACTCAAGAGTGGCGGAAAGGATGCTGAGATCCTTGGCCGGGTTTCCCGGGTTCTTGCCCTGGGAGCTAGGTCTCTGACCGATCTGGCGAACGGGCGCTATGTCCCGGCAGCGGTGGAGCCTCCTGAGGGACTTTTCTATACGAGCACTCCGTATCACGACATGATGGTGAATTCCTTCGTGGTATGGGATCCCGAAACTCGCGATGCCGCGTTCTTCGATACCGGGAGTGATGCCGAGCCTATGCTCGAGTTTGCCTCAACGAACAATCTGCAGATAAGACAGATCTTCATCACTCATATCCACGGCGATCATATTCTGGATCTCGACCGGGTGCTCGCTAAGACAGGCGCGCATGCGCTGGTCTCTGCCTTGGAACCGCTCGAGGGGGCGGAAGCATTCCAACCGGGAGCCTTTTTTTCCATCGGTAGCCTGAAGATCTCGACCCGCAGAACCAGCGGACATGCCACCGGGGGGATCACCTATGTGGTGGAGGGGCTCTCGAAGGGTCTTGCGATTGTTGGAGACGCCATGTTTGCAGGCTCTATGGGAGGAGGCAAAGTCAGCTATGATGAGGCGCTAAGGACCAGCCGACAGGAGATCCTGTCACTGCCGGATGAGACCATCATCTGCCCGGGACATGGTCCCCTGACGACTGTTGGGGAACAAAAGCAGGCTAATCCCTTCTTCGCTGATTAGAGCATCATCTGGTTATGGTGTCGCTTGAGGGAAGACTGCATGTTTAATCTGGAACTCAGCCGTAACTGATGCGAAGCAACGGCCGGGCCAGCCAACTCAGGAAAGAGGATCAATCGGAAGTTTGCTGCTCCGACTGGTTAAAGCTTTTATTTTCTGGCTCCTCGCTTGTTTGGAGTGGGCGTGGATATAAGGCCGAGATCCAGGGGTCAATCTGGAACTCAAGAACTCAGGAAAGGAAGTGATGAAAGAGAATAGCTTATCCCTGATTGAGCGACCTGAATGACAAGATGCCTGAATCTCAGTAAGTGTTTTTATTCCTCGTTATTTTCCTGATGCAACGGATGGGAACATCGAGTGCCGGGAGGCACGATGTAGCCTGCGCAGCAGTCCGAAGGACGAGGCCGTCAGGAGGCGGCGAGGCAATCAACAACCAGGCAAGCAATTCCTGAGTTCATGAGTTCCAGATTCATTCTTTCCTCTTCACCCTTTTTCAGAGCGGCAGAATAAATAAAAAAATGCTCTAGCCCAGAATCAGCATCCCGAGAGCCGCCGCTCCCATGATCGCCGTGGCGATCCATCCGAGGATGACTATGGGACGGCTTGCCGTGTAGTCACCCATTACGGACTTCTTGGATGCCAGGATAATAATCACGGCCATTAGGGGGACGGCCACGACACCATTGATCACGGCGCTCCAGACAAGGGCCTTCATGGGACTGATCGGCGAGTATTGGATACCCAGAGCCGCAAGCACGCTGATGATAATCACACCGTAAAAACCGCGTGCATCACGGACCTTCCTTTCCAGCCCCCACTTCCATCCCATGGCCTCGGAGAGGGCGTATCCCGCTGATCCCGCGAGCACGGGGACGCCGATCAGGCCGACGCCCATGATACCGATCGCAAAGAGCAGGAAGGCCGAATCCCCAGCAAGAGGTCGCAGAGCGGTGGCGGCCTGCGCTGCTGTCTGAATATCGGTGATGCCTGCGACATGGAGGGTCACTGCGGTGGCCAGGATGATGAAATAGGCAGTAATGTTGGAGTAGAACATCCCGCTCCAGGTGTCCCATCGGATGCGGCGGAGTTCCTTGGGAGCCGAGGTGGGATCTTTCAAGAGGGGGAGTTTTCCCTGGTCGCGGTGCATCTCTTCGACCTCCTCCGAGGCTTGCCAGAAGAAGAGGTAGGGGCTGATCGTTGTGCCGAAGACGGCTACTACCATGGTAGCGGCTTGTGCGTTAGGGGTGAACCTCGGCCAGACTGTGCGGAGCGCCACCTCATGCCACGGGACATGGACTGTGAAGAGCACGGCAGTGTACGCTAGTAAGGAGAGGGTGAGCCACTTCAGGTAAAAGACATACCTACGGTAAGGAACGAACACCTGAAGCAGGAGCGTCACCACGACAAAGAGCAGGGTCATCAGATGCGCATTCATCCCCGTGACCAACTGACCGACCTCTCCCATGGCGGCCACATCGGCGGCGATATTGAGTGTATTCGCTACAAGTAGGAGGATGACTACTCCTTTAAGAATGAGGGGAGGGAAGGCATCCTTGATGTTGGCTGCAAGGCCTCGACCAGTGACCCTGCCGATCAGCCCACAAATGAACTGAATGGCGGCCATCAATGGAAAAGCAAGCGGCATGGTCCAGAGCATGTTCAGCCCGAACTGCGCTCCCGCTTGCGAGTAGGTAACCACACCGCTCGGATCATCATCAGCCACGCCCGTGATCAACCCTGGACCAAATTTGGCGATAGGGTGATCCTTAAGGCGTTTCCATACCCCATGCTGATTTTCCTGTGGCGAGGATTGTTCCTTCACTAGGACATCATAATTGAAAAGTGCTTTCCGAAGGTGATTAGACAACCAAGCAATTTGCTTATTTTTAGAGATTTACGAGTGATCTTCTCAAAAAAGAGGCCGCTAAGTACAGTGTACCAGCGGCCTTCAAAAATATCCCGCTTCGGATAACGCAGCCTCGAGAATACCCCCCGATACCTCGCGGCTGCGTTATTTCTCCGAGGAGATGTTCTAATAATAAGCCGGTCTTATCGTAATGCACGTTATTCTTTGTTACAGTTTTGACAAATTCCAGAAACATCCAGGGAACATGGAAAGCCTCTATCGAAATTTCGCTGGAAAATTCCACGGGTAATGCTTTTAGGGACTGCTAGGCTATCACGATGAGCCTTCAGAGTAGCGATGCGGCCTTCGAACTTGTCACCCTCAGGGGTGGGGGTCGCAGTATCCGCTCTAAGGCCCACGGGGAGACGATGCATATCGGTACCGACCCACGCACGGAGGCGCTCGAGCTCCATGTCGGCCAGCAGCTTCTGGCTGAGAGATTAAGGGATTGGGACCAGCCGGAACCTTTCGTTATCTGGGATATCGGTCTCGGTCCCGCGGGAAATGCCATCACGGCAATCGAGGTGATCCGCGAGGTGATCAATTCTGAAACTCGTGAGCGCTCTACGCCTGTTGAGATCCATAGTTATGAGATCTCGACCGCGGTATTGGAGTTTGCCCTCGGACACGCCGGAGAGCTGGAATACATGGCCGGTTGGGAAACTATCCTCCGTGAACTACTGGAGACA
>CAIXGT010000050.1 GCA_903919105.1 uncultured Spartobacteria bacterium
AACCCATGATCAGCCCTACAGTCAGCGTTCTCGGTGCGGGAGGATGGGGAACGGCTTTGGCTATTCTTCTTGCTCGCCCAGACAGGAAAATCCCTCTCTGGGGTCATGATCCGATTCACGTGGATGACATGGTTCGTGAGGCGGTCAATACAAAGTATCTCCCAGGGGTGCAATTGCCCTCTGTTATCAAGCCCACGGCGGATCTCTCGCTGGCGGCGAAGTCCGAGATTCTCTTTCTAGCAATTCCTTCGAGATATCTGGACGGGATCGCCGCACAACTCGCTGCATTATGCGGAGACCGCAAACCTGTTCTTGTCTCCTGCACCAAGGGAATCGAACAGGAACGTAGTCTTCTGATGAGCGAGGTGATCAGGGAACGCTTACCAGAAACTACCATCGCCGTTCTCTCCGGGCCGAACCTAGCGGGTGAGATCGCCCGTGGCATTCCGGCAGCGGGAGTCATCGGCTGTCATGATGCGCAGGCTCTGGCCACCACTCAGGCACTGTTCTCTGGAACGAGCTTCCGCGCCTACACGAGCGGTGATATCCGGGGTATCCAGTTGGGTGGTGCGCTAAAAAATATATTCGCGCTCGCTGCCGGTGTCTCCGACGGCCTCGGTCTGGGTGAAAACGCGCGGGCGGGTTTGGTTACCCGATCGCTCACCGAGATGACCCGGCTTGGCATTGCCATGGGCGGCGGCCGCGAAACCTTCGGTGGACTGAGCGGCATCGGCGACCTCATGGTCACATGCTTCAGCCCTCGCAGCCGCAACCATCAGGTGGGATTCCGTCTTGGTCAAGGGGAGTCACTCGAGTCGATCACCTCATCCATGGGTAGCATGGTGGCGGAAGGAATCCCGACCGCCGTGAGTGCGCAAGCGGCCGCTCGACGTCTCTCCGTGGAGACTCCCATCATCGATGAGGTAACAGCCCTTCTTCAGGGACTGAAAACTCCGGCCGAGGCGATGAAATCCCTAATGGGCCGCGATCTGCGCGCAGAAGAAGAAATTTAGGAAACTTCTAGGGCGTGCGGCTCTACGTGGCCTTACGGCTTGGTTTCGACGTGGCCGTCCGCGCGCAGAACATTCAGCTTCCCGAGATGAGGCATCCCCTTGTCGGTACATACCGTCATTGTGCTCAGCTTGCTGATGGTAAAGACACCTCCGCGGGTATAAACATGCACATCCTGTGGTTGCTCTCCCTGAAGCACAGGTGACCAAAGATAGCTCCCATAGTTAGTATCCGGGGCTGTATCTGAAGGACAGGAGAGCAAGGCGATGGTGACTCCGTAGTTGCCAAGACATTGCAGCGGAAGAAGCATACTGGTCGGGGAGTTCGAGTTCACTCCGGATTGTGAGGAAGCATTTGAAGACGACACATTATAGATTGGTGGGAACTGGTTGCCATTGTCCGGGTCAGCCACATACTGCTGAACCGAGATGCCGATCTGCCGAAGGTTGCTCAGGCACTGGGCCCCTTTGGCTTTCTGGATTCCGGTTTGGATTGATGGGAAAAGCAGCGATGCCAGCATGCTGATAATGGCGATGACGACCAGCAGTTCGACGAGCGAAAAACCGCGCGAACATTTTAAGGAAGGGATCAAGGGTTTCATCAAATGGCTCCTGCTCATTGCGAAGCCTTTGCGGTCGCTTTGCGGTTGAGATAACTCACGGCCCGGGTGATCCGACGCTCTGCAGATTGTTTGGCCTCTTGCAGGAGCCTTGAATCCTGCATTTTCTGACCCATCTCTGAATTGGCCATCATGTCCTGGATTTTGGCCATACGCTCCTGGGGGGTGAGACCTTTCAGTGAATCAAAGAAGGCTTTCCTCTCTTCCCGATCCTTCAAGGCCTGCGTCTGTTTGTCGGAAGGAAGTTTCTTGATTTGGGCCAGTTGGCGTTGCTCCATCCAGGCTGGGTTAGT
>CAIXGT010000051.1 GCA_903919105.1 uncultured Spartobacteria bacterium
GAAGGGACAAGACGACTGGTCGAGGGGATCGCTGCTGCCAAGGCCACGGAGAGACCTCGCGTGCTTGTGAGCGCCTCGGCGATCGGCTTCTACGGAGACACAGGAGAGCGGATTGCCGACGAGGATTCCCCTGCGGGCAGCGGATTCTTGGCCGAAGTCGCCCAAGAATGGGAGGCCGAAGCAATCAAGGCGGAGCAGTACGGAGTCCGCGTGGTAAGACTGCGGATCGGATTCGTTCTCGGCCGCGATGGAGGCGCGATGCAACTGATCAAGCCCGTTTTCCGGACAGGCCTTGGCGGGTGCCTCGGATCCGGCCGTCAATGGATGTCGTGTATTGAGGTGGACGATCTGGCCTCCATGGTACTTGTGTGCCTGCAAAATGATGCAATTAGCGGGCCGATGAATGCCGTGATGCCGGAGCCGGTCACCAATGCCGAGTTCACCAAGGCGACAGCTCGCGCCGCCCACCGACCGGCTCTCTTTCCGGCACCAGCCTTTGCCCTGCGCCTCATGCTAGGAGATCTCTCACACCTGATGCTCGACAGCCAGCGGATCATTCCAAAACGATTCAATGGGCTTTCTTTTCCCTATCATTACAGAGATATCACCACAGCGATGGGTGAGGTCTTCCGATAATCTTCGGATACGTTGGCGGCATCTCTTCTTGCAAGAAGCCGTTCATGGAGTACCCTTTAAGGCTCTTATTATTTATGTCCACTACGCCCGTCTCCCTAAAGGCTAAGATCGTTCTCCATCTCCTTGTCTGGGTTCCTCTTCTGTTCACCGTCTATGCCATCTGCACCCTTTGGGGCCGTTTTATCTCTAAAGCGGATCTTGTCATCCTACTTGTCGGATACACTCTCTGTGCCTTAGGCATCACGGTCGGCTACCACAGAATGCTGACCCACAAGGGGTTCGAAGCGCCCGGTTGGATCCGTGCCTTCTTCCTGATCTGTGGTTCCATGGCCTTCCAAGGGCCTGCCTTGAATTGGGCTGCCACTCATATCCAACATCATGCCAACTCCGATGATGATATGGATCCGCACAGCCCCGTGAAGAGCTTCTTCCATGCCCATGTCGGCTGGATTCTGGACGACTTCCGTCCCGATTTGCAGCGGTATGCCGGCCCCCTGCTTAAGGACAAGTTGGTGGTCTTTATCAGCAACACTTTCTTGCTCTGGGCATTCCTCGGACTCCTGATTCCTTTCCTGATCGGATATGCACTCGGCGGCCTGAGTGGCGGTGGCTATGCACTCCTCTGGGGAGGTGCGGTCCGAATGTTCCTCAACCACCACGTCACCTGGGCGGTGAATTCCGTCTGCCACACCTATGGGGACCGTGAATTCGTGACGACGGACCAGAGTCGTAATAACCTCCTGATCGGCCTGCTCGCAATGGGCGAGGGATGGCACAACAACCATCATGCTTTCCCACGCTCTGCCAACCATGGCATGCACTGGTGGCAGATCGATCCCTCCGCCTACATCATTGGCACCTTGGAGAAGTTAGGCATCATTCACAAGGTGGTCCGGATCGCCCCAGAGCGTCTGGCAGTGCGCAGAATCAGTGCTGATATCTCCGAGGAACGCGATGTCCTGCCGGGTTTACACCTATCCGGCGTGGTCATGGAACACGGTACTGCCATGGCCGCAGCTGCCACAACAGTGGCTGAAGTCGTCTCCCACGCAGCCGCACAGCAGCCTCCCCTTTAAGTTTGTTCAGAATGGGTGTCATTGCCCCGACAATGACACCGTCAGTAGCGGCTTTTGTTTATGCTTTAGTCGACACAAGGCGTAGTAATCTCGGGTGCAGGAGAAAGACCGCGAGCAGAGCCGTGGCAAGTCCTACGGCAAGAAAGCGATGACAAACTCCCGCGCCAAGAGCACAAGCCTTCGGGAGATCTACGGGATCATGTTCCGTAATTCCCTGATCCGGGAGATGAACTTCAAGCTGAACTTCTTGCTCTGGATGGTGGTCGAGGTGCTCTGGTTCATGGGCCAGATCGTCTTCATCGAAGTGGTATTCTCTTATGTGGGGGCGATCGGAGGGTGGACGAAATGGGAGGTTGTGCTGCTGATTGGCACCCACCAGCTGATCGGTCAGCTCTTCCAAGCCTTCTTCTACATGAATCTGGCGAATCTCCCGGAGCTAGTCCGCACCGGAAAGATGGACTTCATGCTGCTGCTGCCGGTTGATACGCAGTTCATTGTCTCCCTCAAGCAGTTCGGCATGGATAATGTGGTCAACGCCTGCGTCGGAGCGGGGTTCGTCACCTTTGCACTCTGGAAACTGACTGTATTGCCCACGGTCGCACAACTCCTGCTCTATGCCGTGGCGGTCTGCTGCGGCATTCTGATCCATTACTCCATCATGCTGGTCTTTGCTGCCTCCAGCTTCTGGATGGTTCGCTCACAGGGCCTGATCTACGGCTACTACAGCCTCTTTAATATCGGCCGCTATCCCGACACGATCTACCGGGGCGCCTTCAAGCTCGTCTTCAGTTGGCTGATTCCCGTGATCATCGTGGCCAACATCCCCTCTCGTCTGCTAATTCATGCGGCCGAGAATCCTTGGCCTATCATGCTGCAGTTGATCGTAGCCACCCTCCTGATGGTCGGCGCGACGCGCCTGATGTGGAACTCGGCTCTCAGGCATTATTCGAGCGCGAGTTCTTAACTGCAAAAGATGAAACATCAGACCTAAGACCTAAATCTCTCTAAGGCACGGGTCAGGCGCCGTATGAACCCACGTTACCAATCATTCCAAAATGAGACGTTCTGAATTTTATTAACTTCAGGTTTCAAGTTTCCGGTTTCATCCTTACTTCATCCCTATGTCCACTCACGCCGTAATCCATCGCCGATCCCTGCTTATCGGCTGGGCGTCACTCCTTCTTGCGGTCTTCGTGTATTGTGCGGGACTCGGGAGTGATCATCTGGCGACCAACGGGGATGAGCTGCTCTATGCACAGATTTCCAAGCTGACGGCTGCGAGCGGAGAATTACTGCCGCTCCAGTCGATCGACGAGAAGGCCCGTAACACCAAACCCCCTCTGCTCTTCTGGCAGGGAATTGTCTCCACAGGCTGGGGAGATCACTGGTCGCTCGCGCGTCTCCGCGCCCCGAATGTCCTCTACACATTGTTGACAGCTGGACTTCTGATACTGATCGGCTGGAGGCGCACCCGCAGCATCGCGCTTGGTCTCACCGCAGCCCTTCTCTTTCTCGGCTTCTTCAGCACCTACCGCTATGGGCGGGTGTTCCTCACCAGTGCACCGGAGACATTCTGGCTCTTTGCTCCGCTCGCGCTACTCCTGCTGCACCGAGAGCCCCGATTCCCGTCCGGAATTCTCTGGCCTTGGATCTGGGGTGGGATGATTGGTATCGGCTTGCTCTACAAATCCTTCGCCTTGGTTGTTCCGGTCGCCGTGACCATGGCCCTCTGGCAACTGAGGGCACGGGGATGGAAGCTACGCTCTTTCCTGATCCAGGATCTCTGGAGGATCGCCCTGATGGTCACGGCTGCTCTGCTGCTCTTCGGAATCTGGTTCTGGCTCGATCCCCATCCGATCCTCGTGTTGAAGGATTTCGTGCTGCGCGAGAATGTCGGGAAGTTTAATACAGGGAACGAAAACTATTTCCTGAACCTGATCTGGGGACAGTCCAGCTTCTGGCGGATCGTTGTCTCCTATCCTTTGAACGCGGGGTTGCTAGGACTCCTGACGGCGGCTGTCGTTTGGGATGCCTGGAAGCGCCGTCATCACCTCGGCCAGCTAGAAATCTTCCTTTGGATCTGGATGCTGGCACTGGCCGTCTTCTTCTGCATTCCGAACCAACGGGACGAGCGCTACCTCCTGCCTGCCATGCCGGCCCTCGCACTCCTGATGGCGATCCGGCTGGGTCACCTTCCACGCTGGATCTGCACGGTCACGATCGCCGTATCGGGGATCATCCTACTAGGCCTGCCAGGACTTGCGCTGTTGCTTCAGCATGCATCCGGAATGTCCCTCTATCCAGTCTGGCTACTGCTTCCTGCGGCGGGCTCGCTGGTTGTCGTTTTATTGGCACTTTCACAAAAAGAACTCACACGCACGCTGTTGCCGGCCTCGGTGTTATTGGTCTATCTGGGCTATTATCTCTTTCTGATCCCATTGGATCATGGGCCCGGTCTCTTCAAAGGAGAGGGCATCGAGTCCGTGATCGGCTGTGAAGTCGCGGTCCCCTCCAACTTCAACGCTCGCGAGGAGAGTTACGGATTCCTCCTGCCCGGTGCGGTCGTGAAACCTTACGATCAGTGGCATATGCCTTTTCACTCACAGTTTGTAGTGATCAGCCTGCCGTTGGATCAGCCTCCTCCACAGGCCATCATCCTGGGCAAGAGGCTCAATATGATCGACCGTTTCAACGCGGCCGAAACCCGGGATATTCTGCTGGGAAACGTCACCCATCATCTCTTCCACTGGGACTGGCTCGTTCAACAAAACTGACCGGCGATCAGTTAATCGCTTCCGTGGTCATCGCGATGATGACACGGCTGCCTTGAATCTTTTCTTCAATGCTATGTCGTAGTCTGTCGATGGCTTCCTGAACTTGGGAAACCCTCTTCTCAGGGTCAAACTCCAGGAAGATTTCCACGTAAACCTCGGAGCCGGATCTCCGGGAGCGGATGCCGTGGAGTTCCTCGTAGTCGTTAAAATGCCGGCCCAACTCGGCAAGAATCATGATCTGACGCTCTTCCTCAAGCGTCCGGTCGAGGAGGTCGTACACAGAGCTGGAAAAGATGCCGAGTGTCGCGGACAGAATGGAGAGGGCAATCACAAGTGATGCGGCTGGATCGATATAGGAGGCCCACTTCTGCCCCACAAAGGCCATGCTCAGCCCGAGTGAGATCAGAATGAAAATATTCCCTATGAAACGGGTCAAGAATAACCTCGTCTGCGAATCCATCAGTGGTGACGGGGACTCCCTGGAAAGACGTCGGGTCTTAAAATAAAGCGACCCATTGATTCCGGAGTAAACGATCTGCGCCCCGATACTCACCCAAAGTCCGATCCCCCCAATGTGCCCCGGCGTAATGATGTTGCGAACGGCATTCGCGGTGATGATCAAGAAGGAGAGAAGCATCACCAGCGCCACGAAGAGGCTCGAGATATTCTCGAGCTTGCCAAGACCATACTCATAGGTCTTGCCTCCGCCGCGATTGATGCGCCGGATCGCAACCCAGGAGAGGGTGATGGCGATGAATTCAATAGCAGTCTTGAGAAAATCCGCCAGCAGGACGCTGGAGTTCGACAACAAGAACGCAGTCGTGGTCAGGCAGACATCGATCAGCCCAGCGATAAAAAGACCGCGAAGGGCCTTTTCCTTCGAAGATCCTTCTGCCAATCCAGGAGACGTCACGTGCGCAATTTGAGAACGGCTTCCTCGATGTTTTCCGCGATCTCGAGGAACTCCAGGAAATTACTTACCTCGAAAGCCTTCAGGATATGCTCCCCGGGGGCGCAGAAAATCATGCGCGCGCTCTTCTTTTTGGTCCGCTTCACGAAGACAAGTATAAGACGCAGACCGGCACTACTGATATAAAACAGATCACGCAGGTTCACGATAAAGGTGTCCCCTTTCTCGATAACCTTAATTATTTGACTCTCCGCAGTAGGTGACGTGATAGCGTCCAGTCGCCCGGAAAAGTGAAGAACGTGCAATCCATCTTCCTCATGATGACTGATCTCGAAGGCCAAAGGCTTGCTCATATGAGGTGGAACTATGTCGATGCCAATACGAAAATACAAAATTAATGATGCTTCATCATTACCGTCGGCACACTAAAAGATAAAGCACAGCCCCCAGAGAGACGATCCCGAAAAAAGGATCGATTAGCGCATCCCAAAGATTGGCCGACTCCTGAAGATTTAGTAACGATCCTAGTAGCGGAAGGATTAGGATGATCCCGAAGCGGTTGCCCCGGATGAGCAGTAGCGTGGCAAAGGCTGCTGTCACGATCGGCACCGCCGGCCCCCAGCCCCAGGAATAAGGGTCGATCGGCGTCAAACCCAGCCCCATCGGATAAAGCACCAGCGAACCAATCGTCCCCACAATCCAAGCGGCCCTCCAATCCTCAGTACGGAAAATCATTTGCCCTGAGAGACGCTGCCAGAGTGCTACGCAAAGCAATCCCGTGAGCGTGAAGCTGGGATTTATTTCCAATGTTCGGCACCAAGCAAACAAAGACCAGCCTCCCAAAGGAATCCGAAGAAGGAATAAAGCCAGCAGCAGGGAACCGAAGAGGCGCAGTCTCGAAAGGAAGGGGTTCCGCCCGAGCAAAAGCAGAGAGAGCGCCAGCCAAGGGGCCAAGCAGGCGTAGAGTTGATGGATGAGGGGATGGGTACTCATGGCTGCTTGGCTTCACCCTTTATCTTGGAAAGAGAGGCGCATGCTTCAGCGATCCATGCTTCGTTGAAACTGGTCAGGGCGATCTCTTTTCCTTTTCGGGTGTAAGCCAGATCAATCGATCCGTCTGGAGACCGGCTCAGGAAAGGATAGGAAAATGTACTCCCGGATTCCTTCTCCAGAGTCACCAGCTTCTGCCACGTAGCTCCCTGATCATCGCTCACACCCAGAGCCAGATTATCCCTACCATCCGGGGAATCGTTGTAAGCCAGCAACAGCCTTCCATCCGAGAGTTTCAACCCGGAAATTCCGGAATCCGGATTGGGGAGTTGGGTCGGCACGGGTTTTCTCCAAATTTTCCCTCCGTCATCCGATCGGCTGATGAAGATTTTACGTTTGTCCGTATAATCCCTTAGGAGAACTAGGGCTCGGTTTGCGTTCAGCGGGATGAGTGAAGGCTGGAATGTGGAGCATCCACCCGCAATCCGCGTCTTGCGGTATAGAAGCTCTCCCTGCTGTTCTTTCAGCCACAGAAGCTCCGGGAACTTGCCAAGAAACTCCTGATAGATCGGCACACACCACCCGCCACCAATTAGGGGAATCGCGCGGTTCCGCACGAGTTCGCTGAAGTTGAAAAAGGGGCTCAGAGTCAATCTCTCGGCCCGCGACCAGGTGATCCCCCCATCCTTGGAAAAAGAAGTATTGAGCTGACTGCCCGACCATCGCCCCATCGCGATCGTCACGAAGAGCAACCGTAGCGTCCCGTCGGATTCCGAGAGTAGAATAGCATTACCAACTGACTTCATCGGTCGCCCCAGATCCAGTTCTGCTTTTTGGCGATCCATGATCACACGGGGAGCAGACCATACGGCACCATTCTCATTTTCAGAGAAGTAGATCTTCACGTCCGGGGCGCATTCGGCGCTTCCACCATACCATACTGCCGCCTCGATTCCCCCGGCCATTGTTGCCAAAGAGGCGACATGAACCATGGGAAGTCCCTGACCGGGATTCACGATGCTTTTTTTGAATACGGCAGCGCTCGATCTCGTCGGGAGGGCATTGGCATCCGGTTCAAAGCACCCTGATGAGGGTAGACTTGGACGCAGGCAGTAAAAGCCCGCCACAAATAGCCACGTTACGCCGATCAACAACCAGCGGAGGGGAAACGCCATGGCTTACTGAACTCGCTAAAGTGGCTTGGCCACAGACTTCTCTTCCTCGACCTTCACAAAGAAGCCCTCGCTGTGCAGGCGGGTTTTTCCGTGGAACGTGTACGAAGATCCCAGTTCCTCGGGGCTCAGCAACGAGAGGAATTTACGGTCTCCCGACTCGTAGAGGTAATAATTCTGATTCAGACGTACCTGTGTGTTGATCTTGAACTCCTCAACAAACTGATTCCATTGCTGGAGAGCGACCAACTCGTTGTACTCCCGCTCCAGATCCTTAAGACGACTCATGATCGTGTTGGAGAGACTGTGGTTCCGAGCCGTCTCGAACTTCAGCAGATCGGGCACCTCGATCTTGGGTCCGGCTATCTCCATCAGAAAACTCTGCTCGTTACGTCCCATAGGCTCCTTTATCGCGGCAACTCCCTACAAAGACAAGTTCGGCGAGATTGACGTGGCGACCCAAGCGAGGGACGTTGGACCAATGAAACTCTCCTTTCTAACCCTTCTCTTGTCCCTGCTTCCGTGGACGGCTTCCACGGCAGATCCTCTCTCCTCGTCAGTATCATCATACCAGGAGGCCATGGCATCCACCGCCTCCATCCAGAGCCCTCCCCGCGGAAGCATTGCAGAAAAGGAAGCCATTTCCCGGTTCGAGAACTTCCTCGGGCACCTCGATGAGAAGACCGCCCGCGACGAGACCACAAAGGTCTATGCGCCCGAGGCCTTCCTCAATGACACCCTAAAGACGGTC